>JAEZFR010000330.1 GCA_023417285.1 Bacillota bacterium | reverse complement strand
AATAAATGTCTTGGGTTCTAAGGTGTATTGGACACCATTAAACGTAATGTTTATAGGTGCTTTCCTCTTAATATAATCACCAATGGACTTCCTTGCACTTTGACCATTGACAGCAGGCTTTATATTTATAATGTCACCAACTGTAATAACCGTTTCTAAGTTGGCAGGAGAATTATTAACAGTAATTTGGGCGGCCTCACCATGTTCTCCCTTTTCATACATAGGTTCTTCATTAAGTAAAAACTTCAATGGTTTGCCTGTTCTTCCAATTAATTTATCGGGATTAAATCCAATTAATATTAGTGAATCTGCAACAGTTAACCTTTTTGAATTAAATAACCTTACCTTTTCGCCATTTACAGTAACACACATGAAATCTTTGCCTTTTTGCATATATGCCATCATTGCGATACCAAATGGTGTGATTGCATCAGGTCCACTTAGCTTTTTAATCTTTGTTTTAACATTTTGAATAACATCTCTTCCGCGAACAGCCACCCTATCTTTATTCATTCCTAAGTGCAGAGCAATCCTATCCACCAAGCCAGGAATTTGACTGCCCCCGCCAATGAGAAATACAGCATTTGGGGCCTTCTGATTAAACTCCATTATTTTCTCAGCAATACTATCACCAAGTATTTCTACTGAAGGCTTAATTATATCTATTAATGTGTTAAGGGATACCTCTTTCTTCTTCCCAAGGATATCGGTATACTTAGTACTATTTGCCCCCTTCGAAATAGACAGTTTAATTTTCTCTGCCGTATTAAAATCCACCAAAAGCTCATGAGCTAGCTTTTCAGTAATTTCATCTCCTGCAATAGGAACCATACCATAAGCAACCACTGATCCGTCCCTTGTAACAGCGATATCAGATGTACCCGCTCCAATATCCACCAACACAAGATTTAAAAGCCTTAAATCCTTTGGAATAGTAACATTTATTGCAGCAATAGGTTCAAGAGTCATGCTTATTACCTCTAGACCCACTCTGGACATAACAGTGTATAAGCTATCCACAACTACATGTGGCAAAAAGGTTGCAAGAACCTCCGCACCAATTTTCTTCCCCTTGTGTCCAACTAGTGAAGAAATTACATACCCATTCAAAAAATAATTAATAATACTGTATCCTACACAATAGAATTGTAGCTTCTCATCATTTTGGATAGATTCCTCCAACTTCTGCTGCGCTTGCTGAATGGCATCTACCTCTAAGCTTCCAATTATTTCCGCTGTTATCTCACGACCCTGTTCTATATCATATTCAAGCTTAATTTGGCTGGTTTTTAATACACGGCCTGCAGCAGCAATTGCTACCTTCTTAAGCGTAAATCCTAATACAGCCTCAAGCCTATTTTTAACCTCTCTCACTACCTCCGCAACCTTTTCAATATCATGTATCTGGCCATCCATCATAGCTCTGCTCTTGTGCTCATAGATTTCAGCAGCTAAAACGTTGAAGTAGTTTTTTTCATATATACCCACTATTCCAATTACTGTTCTAGTACCTATATCCAATGCAAAAACAACGTCATCAGTATTAATGTTTACTGTGGATATTTCCTTAACAGGAGATTTTTGTTTTTTTGTTGTAGCTACTTGCTGTGCTTTTGGTTTCATTGGTATACTAACCCCCTTTACCCTTGCTTGTATCACGAATTCTTTTAAGATTATAGGCGCATAAGCTGTTGATAGTACAATCCTCACATTTCGGCTTTCGGGCATTGCAGATTTCTCTGCCATGAAAGACCAGTTGATGGCAAAAATCAGCCCATCTATCTTTGGGTACTATCTTTTGAAGATCATATTCTATCTTTTCAGGGTCTTCGTTTTTTGTCAGACCAATTCTTTGTGAGAGCCTCTTAGCATGGGTGTCCACCACTATGCCAGGTATTTTGTATATTTCGTTAAGAAAAACATTAGCTGTTTTCCTACCTACTCCGGGTAATTCTACTAAGTCTTCTAGCTTATTTGGTATGTCACCGCCATACTTCTCTACTAGTATTTTACAGCAACTAATTATATTCTTTGCTTTGTTTCTGTAAAAACCTGTTGACTTAATGTCTCTTTCTAACTCCTTAATATCTGCATTAGCAAAGTCGTCTGCAGAGTTATACTTCTTGTAAAGGTCTTTTGTAACAATATTAACCCGCGCATCGGTACACTGCGCTGCTAACTGAGTTGAAATTAGCAGTTGTAACGGGGTTTCATAATCTAACGAACAAACTGCTTCAGGGTATACTCTATCAAAATCATCTAAAATTTGAAGCACCTTTTGCTTCTTATTCATCTTTTCACATCCTAAGTTATTGGTTATTTTCAATTGCCTTGTAGTAGATTTCAAGATACTTCTTACAAGGCTGCTTCCATGAGAAATCACTATCAAGTGCTCTCACTATTAGTTTTTCCCACTCAATCGAATTGTTTGCATATATATCTATTGCTCTCTCAAAAGCCTTTTTAAACGCTCTTACCGTAAAATCATAAAACTTAAATCCATTAGCACTATTTCTATCCTCATCATAGTCAATAATAGTTTCAGCTAATCCACCTGTAGCTCTAACAACAGGAATAGTTCCATATCTCATGCTTATTATTTGCCCAAGTCCACATGGTTCGAAACGTGATGGCATCAAAAAAATATCACAAGCTGCATATATTCTGTGAGCAAGTGTACTGTTAAATTCAAAGAAAGCAGCAACCTTACCAGGATACTTTTTTTGTAAAGCAGTAAACGAGTTTTGATAGTACTCGTCCCCTAAGCCCAAAACAACTAGCTGAACATCATGCATTACTATTATCTCATCTATAGCACCCAAGAGCAATTCCAAACCCTTTTGATTGCTTAGTCTTGTAACAATACTGCACAAGGGCCCATTTACGTTTGATAGCCCCAGCTCTTTTCTAAGCATCTCCTTATTTTTCTTCTTCAGTGCCACACTGCTACTATTATAGTTTGCATATATATCACTATTATTTTCAGGGTCAAATTCTCTATAGGAGATACCGTTCACTATTCCGTATAAATCCTTCTGTCTATGTTGAAGTACTCCTTCCATTCGTTCACCGTACGCAGGAGTAAGAATTTCTTTTGCATATTGCTTGCTCACAGTATTGATTACATCTGCATACACCAATCCACACTTCATAAAGCTGAACATTCCATAAAATTCAGCCTTTTCACTAGTAAAGTAGTCTGAATCTAGATTTAAGCATCTCAATATGTCCGATGCAAAGTTGCCCTGATACTCTAGATTATGAATAGTGTAAACTGTCGAAATATTTTTATAGAGTTCTAAATTCTTGTATTTTTCTTTTAGTAAAAGGCAAATTGGACCTGTATGCCAGTCATTACAATGAATAATGTCGGGGACAAAATCTAGTGCTGGCAACATTTCCAATACTGTTTTGCAAAGCAGTATAAATCTCTCACCATCATCATGATAACAATATATATTTGATCTATTAAAGTAATGGTGATTCTCTATTAAATATACGGGAATTGTGCCATCTTTATCGTCCGACATAGTATGTTGCTTTATTATACAGGTTTCTGTCCTGTCACCTATAGTTACACCAACGTCACATACATACTTGGATTCTATATTTATGCTACCATACCTTGGCATCACTATTCGTACCTCGTGTCCAAGCTGGGATAGTTCCTTTGGCAGTGAACCAGCTACATCTGCCAATCCTCCCGTTTTCGCAAATGGTGAGACCTCTGCCGAAGCAAACAGTACTTTTAATTTATTATGTGCCACTAATAGTACCCCCAATAAAAAACTATTTTTGTATTAACTCATTTATCATCTCTATAAACACTTCTGAAATCTCTGGATCAAATTGAGTACCCCTGCAGTTTTTTATTTCCGCTATTGCACATTCCATACTCATACCTTTACGGTAAGTTCTATCGCTAGTCATTGCATCAAATGCATCTGCTATACAAAGAATTCTCCCATATACACTTATGTCTTTTTCTTTAAGCCCTATTGGATAACCCGAACCATCATATTTTTCATGGTGTTCTAGAATACCTCTCAAACCCTCTCCTAGGAATTCAACGTCCTTTAAAATATTATAAGATATCCTAGGATGTCTTTTTATCTCTTCAAATTCTTCATATGTAAGCCTACCTGTCTTATTTAAAATTGAAGCTGATACTCCAATCTTGCCAATATCGTGTAGTAATGCTGCATATCGAAGATTCATTATTTCCTCTTCAGAGAAATTCATTTTTGTTGCTATTTCACAGGATATCTCCATAACCCTCTGACAGTGACCGCTTGTATATGCATCCTTAGCTTCAATAG
>JAEZFR010000318.1 GCA_023417285.1 Bacillota bacterium | reverse complement strand
TGAAAACGAAACTTCTTCTTATGCCAAACTGATCTATTATAATTGCATGTTCCGAATCAATTGCACCCTTCTCATTGAAAAATCTAATTAATTTGTTTTGCTTGTGAATAACTGCTGAAGCACCATTCATATACAACCCCCATATTTTTAAGGCTTAGTAAATTTCATACAGACTATAAAACTAATGTTCACAACTTTTATTTTACAACTTATCACTATAAAATGTAATATCAGGCAATTGCGATGCAACACAAGCATGTTACGAGCATAATAAAAACTAAACTGTGCTGCAATATGCTTCAACACAGTTTAGTATAAGGCATACATAAATATAATTTTTTATACTTCTTTCTTACTTAATATAAAAAAGATTGGGTTCTGCTGCCTACATATTTGCCATCGGCATTATAACCGGCAATATAGACTTTATACCGATGACCCGATTCTAATTCGTAATCTAAGAAAGTAAACTCTCGAGTATCTCCATCTCCAACCCAATAATCATCATATAAATATGGACCGTCTGCGCCATAAGTAATATCCCTACAAGTTAAATGATACTGAGTTGCTCCCGAAATCTTTGTCCATGTTACAGTCTTACCTTCTGTACCATTAGCATTTACTTGATCAACTACATTAGTAGAATTCAACTCAGATGCATAAGCGACTTGACCAAGTAATGATACTGTAAAAATACATAATATTGTTATAAGTGACAATAGTTTTCTATTCATATTTGACTCCCTCCATTTTTGTGTATGCCTTTTACATAAAATTACCATTAATTATATGGGTGTGCATATACTTGTAGAAACTTACATATTTTTATGTAGTTAACTAAGATTTTTTGACTTTGAATAATTTTTATTATACGAACATTAATATCATTACTGAAAAAATATTATTCAAGTGTTCTATTTCCATTGATCCGCTATATTTTTCTAAGGTAGCTAGTACATTATTTAGACCAATTCCATGTTTATTTTTATCTTTATGTAAGGTAACTAATCTATTATTTTCATATTTAACTTCACCATTAAAAGGATTATTAATTTTTATTATAAGCCTGCCTTTATTGTATTTTATTATCAGATTTATATTTTTATCTTTTTCCAGCTCTTTTGTAGCATTGATTGCATTATCTATGATATTCCCTAATATAACTGTCATATCAAATGAAATAATACCAAGGCACTCAGGAATGCTTAGCTCTATATTAAGGGCAATCCCATTTTGTTCGGCTTCTTGTATCTTATAATTAAGAATGCTATCAATAACCACATTACCTGATGAGGAATATTCTCTCTTTACCTCACATAAGTCCATCATTGTAGAAATGTATTCTATTGCCTTACCACTTTGATTCATGTGTAATAAGGTATCTATTGCAGATAAATGATTCTTCAAATCATGCTTTTGAGCATTTCTCACTTTTATGGAATTTTTCATAAGTCCAAACTGATTATTATAGTATTCATTCTGTTTTGATATAAGTATGTGATTATATTTTTCTGTAAATGCAGCAGATATTGCTTCATATAAATAAACAACTGAGAAATTTGTGATTAATATCAAAATTAAAGATACTTTCATACCAAAAATAATTTTTGGTATTCCAATTGATAATATATAACTTAATACTGATGTAATAGGAACAAGAATTATAGAAACCCAAAATCTAGTTGGCAAGTTTGCTTCATTTTTTAAGTTAAAATGATTAGAAAACATATAAACTGCAATATAGTTTGCTATTCTTACAGTAATAGCTTCCCAAGTTGGATAAGAATTATAATCAATACGATGTAGATCTATTAAGAAATTATTACAGAGAACATAAATTATCCATTCAACAGTTATTTGTATTGCACAAATTAAAGCAGATGACCAAACTCGCTTACTTAAAGATGCTTGATAATTATATGATAAGCCTATGAAGGATATAAAACTATAAATCGATATAATTATTGGCATATTTTCAAATAAGAAGATAGCACATAAAAGAACATAATAAACTATATAGGTAATTAACTCTATAATTTTGTTTGCATTATTTCTATGAAATAATGCCCTCATATATTTATAAACTATATAAGTGTCAAATATTAATAACACAAGAGTGATTATTTGGTATTTAGATAATTCCATTCTTCATGTTTTCCTTTTCTATTGTCATCTGTATTTTTCGTACTTCTTTTCTCTTTTGTTGGCTTATGGGTAAGGCTATTTTGTTTGACATTACTAAATGATCATAATTAAACTCAATGATATAGTTATAATTTACTAGATATGATTTGTGTATATTGAGAAATTGGAAGTTTTCTACCCGTATAAAAATTTCTGATAGTGAGCCGTAGAAGATTATTATTTCCGATGTTGTTGTATACATGTTTACTTGCCTATCCATGCTTTCAAAGTATAAAATATCTTGTATTAATTTTTTTTTGGTACTATGCCCTTGCTTATATATAAAATACTGATTTGATTTATTTGATAATTCTATTCCTTTTTTCACTACCTTAATAATTTTTTCGGCACTAAGGGGTTTAACCAAGAAGTTTAAAGGTCTAATTTTAAATAGCTCCATAGCATAACCTTGTTTTCCTGAGATAAACACAATCTGTACATTTTCGTTATTTAATTCGTCACGAATTTTTTCACCTAAAGCGACTCCATTTAATAGATTTAACTCAATATCTAAAAAAATCATATCATAATTAACTCCTGATATGAGAAACTTATACAATTCCTCCCCAGAATAATATACATCTACTTCTATTTTATCAGACAGTAACTTTTCATAATTTAGAATCATTTGCTCAATTTGAGAACAAATTGCTACTTCGTCATCGCATACAGCAATATGGTACATACTTCACCTCATTTCACTTCTTTGTGATATATATGGTTTATTTCGGTATAATTGTTTAATAATTACTACCATATTATAACATATATTACCAATAAATTGAAATTTAATTAGTCTATTGTATACTTTTAGTGAATCACTGATTTATTTGGGCAGGGTCAAACAGATATGAATTATTCCTAAATTAATATAAATATCAATCACATTTTTAAGCTATTGCGAACTAAAAACGTATTGCACAACAAACTGATAAAACATGCAAAAGCCTTGATAATATTCATCAAGGCTTTAAAAGACAAAGATTATAAAATTATATTTTATATGTTAGGATAAATCAACGGTTACTTCACTAATTTTATAATTTTGTAGAGTTGTATAAAATGGCGTATTGCCTTGTGCTATTACATTTCCAGAAGCATCATATGCACCAACCCAAACATTAAATTTTGAGCCATCCTTATAGATGTTTTGAAATAATGTCAAACTATTAACATCTGTACTTTTGTGATTAATTTGTAACGTCCCTTTTGCATTATTATAATACCTTAACGAAACTTCATAATGATCTACATTCTGATTTACTACATACTCCCATTTAGCAACATAATAGTTTGCTGACTTTGATGTAGCGAACGCAAATTGAGTAAGAAGCGAAATTGTAAAAATCATAGTTATTAATAATACTTTCTTTTTCATAGGTCATCTCCTTTATTTTTTCTTAATGATATATTAGTTCCCAATATATGTAAATACAAATTAGTTTTCTACAAATATTTTGGGATATCGAAATGGATAATCCTACCGATTTAAAAGCTATTGAGAATCTATTAAGATATTGGGGTATAAAAAAAATTGCCTTTTTTCAAAGACAATTTTGAATAAATATTAATTATTTACGACCAAGTCTAGTCCATCCATTAACTCATTTACTGATAATCCGTTTTGTAACATAAGTTTTTTAATAACATCAATCGATAGCTCTTTTTTAAACTGAGTTTGAATGCCATCCCAACCTTCTTCTTTTGCTACATTATACTTTTGAATTAAAAACGGTATTATCTGAAAGTAAATAGATAATATTAAGCTTTCTGTCTCTATTATTCTTGGCGTTTCAGTAGCATGTTCTCCACATTCTGGTTTATATAATGATATTCTACCATCATAATCTAGCGAAAAACTATAATTAATATTATTATACCTAATCATTATGTATAAACTCACTAATCTTTCATCCATACTTACAAGGGATTTTAATGGAATTTCTTCACTTATATTTGAACCTTCTCCAGAATATGAGTGTACCTTTCTTTCAGCATCACTACGAAAACCCCTAACATCTTCCAAATACATAGTTTTCTCATCTATTGTTAAGGCTAGTCCCTTATTTCTTAGTATCCAATAATAAAAATTTTTATCAAATGTATATTGTGGGATATCCCTGAATATTACTTCGCCCCATTTTGATTCCGACCTCTTTGATGAAGTCTTCATTAGCTTACTTCTAAGCCTTCCCTCATTAGATTTTGATCCAATTATAATAGCATAAATACTATGTGCAACATCAGCAAATATAACTGTACTATTGATTGGATTTACTCTTGCATCTTTGGGAAGTGGGATACCATCTATTATAATTCCATATCTAGGAACAGAATGAGTTTCCATATGGGCTACGGCTTTAAAGTATTCAATTTGACTATTATCAATTTCATATTTTTGAGCAACATAGCCAAGCGTATCTGCTTTTAGCCATTTTCTCTCTAATCTTTTGTCCCGTTCTGGCAAATCAAAGGCTGCTAGTTCCTGAACTGGTTCCGAATAATCAATGGATAACAATGGAATGATTTCTTCAAATCCTTTTTCCAACTTCCAAATACATACATTAGTTCCTTTCATATTTACCTCCTATGTATTCATTGTACAACCTTAATCGTATGGTATTTCTCCTTTGAAGTTATACATAGTTTAATAAACAACCTTATAAAGAAGTTTAAGGGAAGTTTATTACACAAAATTACAGGTTTAATAGTACACTTTTGTACATTATTTACTGATATATCTCTATTTTTATCAATAATAAAATTAAACTCTTCCGTTACTGGAACACTATAGCTCAAATTACTATACAGGTGATCATTTATACATAAATAAAATCCTTGTTCAACTTGTTCTACAATTTTTCTATTTAACTGTGAAGCTAAACATATTAATCCATTATTATGAGGATTGATAAAAAACCCAAGAAAAATTTTTTTATTCCTAATGATTCTTAATGCTATCTTGCTCCAAACACTCTCTCTCTCTGTAATAGACATTTTTATTATAATGGTATTAAAAAGCGACTCCTTTTTAGTATAATTTCGTATTTGCGTCTCGTTTTCTTGAGTTTTATAATTTGCTAACTCTACATTCACTTGTATTGG
>JAEZFR010000306.1 GCA_023417285.1 Bacillota bacterium | reverse complement strand
GGATAGAGGGATTGTCATTGCATATGATTCAAGATTCATGTCCCCTGAATTTTCTTTAGAGGCCGCGAAGGTATTCTGTGCAAACGGAATAAAGACTTATCTGTTCGATGCACTACGACCTGTACCGGAACTGTCTTTTTCTGTTAGATACTTAAAGGCTGCTGCTGGAGTTGTTGTTACAGCAAGTCACAATCCGAAGCAATACAATGGCTACAAGGTATATGGAGAAGATGGTGGACAGCTTCCACTTGAAGCAGCAAATACTGTAATAAATTATATAAACAAGATAGAAGACATTACTACTGTAAAGACTATATCAAAGGAAGAGGCAATAGAAAAAGGGCTTCTTAACATTATTGGAAGCGAGATTGATGACGCTTATAATGAAAATCTTAAAAAGCTTTGCATTAATAAGGATGCGGTAGAAAAGGTTGCTGACACCTTTAAGATTGTATATACGCCATTGCATGGTACAGGGAATAAGCCTGTTAGAAGAATTCTTAAGGAAATTGGCTTCAAAAATGTTCTGGTAGTCAAGGAACAGGAGCTTCCCGACAGCGAGTTTTCTACGGTTAAATCTCCTAACCCAGAGGAGCGTTCAGCATTTGAGATTGCTATTAAACTTGCAACAGAGAACAATGTAGACCTAATTATTGGTACTGACCCGGATAGCGACCGTGTTGGAGTAGTGGTTAGAAAAAATGATGGCCAATATGAGGTGCTGACAGGAAACCAGACAGGTTGTTTGCTCATGGAGTATATGCTATCCGCTCTGAAGGAGAATGGAAAGCTTCCTACAAATGGTTTTGTTGTAAAAACCATAGTTACAACTGAGCTTACACGAGCTATAGCTGAGCACTATGATGTTGAACTTGTAGAGGTTCTTACTGGCTTTAAATTTATTGGTGAACAAATCAAGCTAAGAGATGAAGAAGGGGACCAAAAGTACCTGTTTGGCTTTGAAGAGAGCTATGGATATCTTGCCGGTACTAATGTTAGAGATAAGGATGCTGTCGTTGCAGCAATGCTTATTGCTGAAATGGCTGCTTATTACAAGCTCAAAGGTATGTCACTTTATGATGCTCTCATCAGTCTGTTTGAAAAATACGGCTATTATCTAGAAGGTATCAATTCCTTTACGCTTGAAGGCAAAGATGGCTTGACCAAGATTAAGGATGCCATGAAGAGCATGAGAGATACCAAATACAGTAGCTTTGGAGACTTCAAAATAAAGGCAATTAGAGATTATCAAAATGGTGTTAGAACGGCAATTGCTGATGGCACTGTTGAAGAGCTTACTTTACCTGAATCGGACGTTTTATATTTTGAGACGGTAGACGGTTCTTGGTTCTGTGTTAGACCTTCTGGAACTGAGCCTAAAATAAAGATTTACTACGGGGTATCGGAAAAAACTTTAGAGCTAGCAAAGCAAAAATTGCAGAACCTCACAAATAGTGTTCTTCAGACTGTAAAGCCATTACTGTAAACAGTGGCTTGGCTTAAGGTTATTAAGGCGGTGCAATTAATTAAGAAGTCGGATATTACTATTAATATAACAATAAAAAATTAATGCTTGTAAAAAGAACTACAGATATTTGGCATATTGCAAAAGTCTGTAGTTCTTTTTTTACGAAACTTTAATAACGTTTGAGTTCTTATTATAATAGCCATACATAACATTGTATATAAAATTGCACCTTCCACAGTCCTTAGCTTTTTGTAGATGAGTACATTTTTGATAGAGTTCTTTGTTAATACCTGCACACAGGTAACAGGGAATATCACCGCAGCTGTTGCCAAACATTATACCCTCTAAAGCCTCTAACCGTATAATGCTATTGTTCAGGCTTAGGGAGAGAAAGTTTTTGAAGTATTCATCACTACCTAGACTTTCAAAGTTTGAACAAGGGGTTTTAAATAACCAAGGCACTTCTTCTTCAGCATAAAAATAGTTACTTGATCGCGCTATGTCATTATCAGGGACAATACAGGGCAGTAGATCATTGCAAGGAGTATGCTGGCTATTGGAACATTGATACTTATGAGTAATCTTGCTATAGGATAGCTTCTTACAGAAAACACAAGAAGTAAATGAAGATATCTTATTTTTATAGTACAATTTGGAGCCGAAAATCATTTTATAGTACAAGCGATATATTATATCAAATGATATTAAGTCAGTATTCTTGAGAAACCTTATGAAACCATTAATCTTGTCTTTTTTAATTTCCATAAATTTACACCCCTGTATTATTTTATCACCAATGTTGTTAAAGCTCGCTATATTTCCCGTTTTAAAACTTTTTGTTCTGACTTTTTGGGTATGGAGTTCACCATATCAACTTTTGCAAGCATACTTCTTGTGTTATAATGATTAATGTATGTTGTCAAAACGCAAGAATTGAAAGGGAAACAGTCTATAATGAATAATTTTGTTCATCTTCACGTTCATACAGAATATAGCCTTCTAGATGGCGCAAATAGAATATCCGACCTTATTCAGAGAGTAAAAGAACTCGGAATGGATAGTATTGCAATCACTGACCATGGCGTTATGTATGGAGTGGTTGATTTCTATAAAGAAGCAAAAGCAAATGGAATAAAGCCTATTTTAGGTTGTGAAATATATACTGCAAAAAGAAGCAGATTTGATAAGCAGGCTGGAAGAGATTCTGATTATGGACATCTCGTATTACTTGCGAAGAATAATACCGGTTACCATAACCTTATGAAAATTGTCTCTATTGGATTTACAGAAGGATATTATTACAAACCTAGAGTTGACTTTGAAACACTGGAAAAATATTCGGAAGGCATTATAGCACTTAGTGCCTGCCTATCTGGAGATATTCCGACTGCAATTTTAAACAATGATTATGATAAGGCCGTGGAGCTTGCTAATAGGTTTAATAATATTTTTGGAAAGGGCAATTTTTATCTGGAACTACAGTACAATGGAATTGCTGAGCAAAACCTTGTAAATCAACAGCTCATCAAGCTTTCTAGAGAACTAGATATTCCTTTGGTGGCTACTAATGACGTGCATTTTTTAACAAGAGAAGCATCAAAGTCACATGAAATATTGATGTGTATTCAAATGGGTAAGACCATTAATGATGAGAATAGAATGAAGTTTGATACCGATGAGGTATATGTAAAATCTCCTGATGAAATGTACTCACAGTTCGAAAATGTTCCCGAAGCCTTGGAGAATACAGTCAAAATAGCTCAGCAGTGCAATGTTGAGTTGGAATTTGGAAAGCTTCATTTACCTGCATTTGATGTTCCCGAAGGGCATGAGCCCTTTGAATATCTCAAAATGCAATGCTTAAAGGGATTATCTGAACGATATGGTGAGGAACATGATGCACACATTGATAATAGACTATTGTACGAGCTGGACGTTATTGAGAAGATGGGCTATGTTGACTATTTTTTAATAGTTTGGGACTTTATCAGATACGCAAGAGAGAATGATATCATGGTAGGCCCTGGTAGAGGTTCTGCCGCTGGTAGCCTTGTTTCTTATTGCTTGGGTATAACCAGCATTGACCCGTTAAAATACAACTTGCTCTTTGAGCGTTTTTTGAATCCTGAAAGAATTAGCATGCCTGATATAGATATAGACTTCTGCTATGAGAGAAGGCAGGAGGTAATTGACTATGTTGTAAGAAAATACGGAAAAGACAAGGTTGCTCAGATTATTACGTTTGGAACAATGGCCGCTAGAGGAGCTATCCGAGATGTAGGGCGTGCTCTTGATATACCTTACTCGGATGTTGACCAAATAGCAAAGATGATTCCTTTTGCCATTGGAATGACAATAAATAAGGCATTGGACCTTAATCCCGAACTAAAAAAGAAATACGAGGAGAATGAGCAAATTGCTCAGCTCATTGACTATGCTTTAAGCTTGGAAGGCATGCCAAGGCATGCTTCAACCCATGCCGCAGGTGTTGTTATATCAAAAGACCCAATTGTGGAATATGTGCCCCTTCAATTAAATGAAAGTAGTGTTACTACTCAGTTCCCCATGACCTTGTTGGAAGAACTGGGCCTTTTGAAAATGGATTTTCTTGGACTGAGAACACTTACTGTTATTAGGGATGCATTACATCTGGCACAGCAATCCTCTGGCAGGGATATTGATATCAACAAAATTGATTATGATGACAATGAAGTTTATAAAATGATCGGAGAAGGCCGTACAGCTGGTGTATTCCAGCTTGAAAGTGCTGGAATGACACAGTTCATGAAGGAACTACAGCCTAGCTCCCTAGAAGATATAATAGCGGGAATATCGTTATACAGACCTGGTCCGATGGATCAAATTCCAAGGTATATTAAAAATAAGAATAATCCAAAGCTTATCAAATACCATCATCCTCTTTTGGAAAATATTCTTAATGTTACCTATGGATGTAT
>JAEZFR010000299.1 GCA_023417285.1 Bacillota bacterium | reverse complement strand
CATAAATTCTGCATCATCGACTATAAGTACTCTATTCATATTTACCCCCACACCTTATTTAGAAATTTTTTATGGAATAAAATATTGACAAATGAATGAAGTTATTGCCTCCTCTCCAAATGTATTTTAAAAATATGGAACTACCATGAGCATTACATTCTAAGGACACCCAAAAACATATCAAGTGATGAAAGTGTTCTTTGTTTTAATGAGAATTTTCTATCCTCCAGTCTCCACTTAAGACATATCTCACGGCAAAACCCAGATATCATTACTGATAAATTCTCACTGTCTAAATCAGGCCGAATATCACAGCTTAGCTGCGCATCTATTATTAGCTTTTTAATAATTGCAATACGATTTTCATATATCTCATTTACCTTATCTGACAATTCTGCATCGTACCTTAATACGTCCATTAACTGCATAATGGATGTGATAGCCGGATAATTCTCATAGTACTCAGCAGTAGCCCCTATAAAGTAATAAATTGCTTCTGTTGGCTTAAGGTCTTTAAGTTTTGTTGAATAATAAATATCTCCGTCAAATTGAGAAAAATAGTCTAAAACTGCTATAAGCAGTTCATTTTTGCTTTTATAGTGCCTAAAAAGAGTAGCTTCTGAAACCCCCTGCCTCTTGGCAATCTCTCTTGTAGATAAGCCTTGTATACCTAGTTCATCAATTATTTCAACCGTTGTTATTAAAAGTCTATCTTTTCTATGTAACAAATAGTCTCGCATATTCTTCTCCTACCGTAGTAACCACTTACATACATTCTAATTGTCAAATTTTGCATTGTCAACTTATATTTAAAAAAAAGGTAAAATTATAGTTATAAATGGTACTAATGTTTAATATTTGTTATATATTGGTATATTTGTTGATTAAATGTCAATTTGCAACAAAAAAAACCCACCATTTACATGATGAGTTTTTTTGTAATAGAATTATTTTTTATATCTTTCTGCCATTTGTTCTAGGGTTACACATTCAACCTTGTTTGCATATCCCACTGAACCAAAATCAACAATTAGTGTTCCTACAGCTTCTTTTACGCCATTTTCTATGCATTGGACAACTGCCGCAACATACTCGTCTGGAATTTGTCCAGTTGTTACTGTATTCATAATTGGAGTTAAGAACACTCTAGGGTCAAATTGGTTGTTCTTTTCTAATAGAAGTTCATATATTGCTCCTATTGAGCCATTATTCTTAAGCTCAGGATTTTTTGTAAACAGCTCCCATAGATTTCTGGTAACAGCAAGGCGAATATCTGTGTCTACATTTATTTTACCTATTCCGCAAGGTATTGCAGATTTAAGTTCACCAATAGGTATACCGTAAGCGTTTTGAATATTACCGCCAAGTTCATTTATTTCGTCTACTATGTATTGAGGTACAGTAGATGAACCATGTGATACCAATACACCAAATATACCTTCATGTTTTAAATTTTCTGTACATGCAATTGCTATTTCTTTTCTTAGCTTTACATTTTTACCCTTGCTTGCCCCATGCATAGTCCCATAGGAAATTGCAAGGCAGTCTACTCCTGTATTCCTGAAGAATTCAACTACTTTCATTGGGTTTGTATAGGTTGAAGATTCAGCAAAAACTTCATCCTCAACACCTGCTAGAACTCCCAATTCACCTTCAACAGAAACCCCTCTTTCATGGGCATATTTTACAACTTCACGTGTTAGCTCTATATTATCCTCAAAATTAAGATGTGAGCCATCAATCATAACTGATGTGTAGCCGTTATCGATTGCAGCCTTAACAGAATTAAAATCCTTACCATGGTCAAGGTGAAGAACAACTGGAATATCAGACTCTTCTGCAAAAGCTTTAACAGCATCCGCAATTCGTTTAGCACCTCTAATTTTATCTTCAAGAGTTGACTTTGTAAAGTCCTCACAGCCTCCCATGAAGCCATTTGCAAGGTCAGCCCCCTGTAATATTGCTGCTGATCTAAATGTCTTATGAATATCTATTACTGCCTTCGCCTGGGCTACTGCATTTACATTAAATGCACCCTGTGCAAATTTATATTTATCTACTGTTTCAAGTAATGGTCTTAATGGAATAAGTGGCATTTATATTTTCCTCCGATTCTAGTATAGCTGCTGAGCAGCGTTTAATTTTACTGTTGTTTAAGTATGCTGCTGAGCAGCGGGTTAATTTTACTGTTGTTTTAGTATAGCTGCTGAGCAGCGTTTAATTTTACTGTTGTTTTAGCATAGCTGCTGAGCAGCGTTTAATTTTACTGTTGTTTTAGTATGGCTGTTGAGCAGCGTTTGAATTTACTGTTATTTTTGCATCAGGATGATTTTGTACTAATGTAACAGGGAAATGGGCTGATACCTCACCATAAGCAGCCTGCCTAACTACAGCTCTGTGCCAATCTCTGAAGCAATATAATCTTATCTTCTTGGCAGATAAAATCTCTTTTATACCAATAGTAACGCAATATTTTGGCATAGCATCAATGGCCCCACATAAATCACCTACTGAATTTATTGTCCTGGTCTCTTTGGCTATTTCAAGTACCCTTGTGCAACGAGTTGCATATTCGTCTGCGCTTACATCTTCTGGTTCATTAAATGCAATATGCCCATTAATGCCAATTCCTCCAAAGCAAATATCTACACCTCCAAGCTTTTCTATCAGCTCCGGAATGTAGTTTGGATTGCTTGGATCTGGAAAAATCCTTTGTTCCTTTGGCATAAAAAGCTCATCTTTTATTTTGCTGTAAACCTCACGGTTCATAAACCCTCTGAAGCTTAACTTGTCTTCTGTGTCTATCCATTGCTTATCATCAGTCAAATATTCGTCCATATTTATAAACCATACATTTTTCAGGCTTATATTGTCGCGGTTTACCAAACGTACAAAAATGGGATACTGTCCTACCGGACCTACTGGACAAATAAAAACTGTTTTTTTGCCTAATTTATTATTTTGTGTAATGGCACTAATCATTTCCATTGCCATCTCATAAAACACTTCGCCGGAATCACCAAGCTTCAGTACAGGTATTTTTGCACCAACGCCTAGTTCTTCAGCGGTCTTTCTAAAATAATCATACATTCTAACTCCTCCAATCACATAAAGCTAGTATCAAATCTTTATTAAATCAAAACTTATATGTTATAAGTTCATATGTTGCAAACTTATGTTGCAAACTGTATTAGAAAACCTTTTTCCCACATACAAAGGTTCCAACCACATCGTATTCGCTGTTTAAGATGACTAAATCAGCATCTTTCCCTTCTTCAATAGTGCCCTTTTTATCTATAACATCTAAGAGCGTGGCAGGATTTTCTGACATAATCTTTGAGATTTCTGAGAGAGGTCTTTTAGTAAAATCGATAAGGTTCTTAAGCATTTGACTTGTTGTAAGTATACTTCCTGCTCTAGCCGAAAGGTCCGCAAGACGCGCATCCCCATCTATTACAACTATATCATTAACCCCTAGCTTATAATTGCCATCTCCAAGTCCTGCTGCCATAATGCTGTCCGTTACTCCTATTACACGTTCAAGCCCCTTTGCTTTAATTAGGATACGTACAACAGCCGGGTGAAGGTGTAATCCATCACAAATCGCTTCACAATATATGTCACTTTCGAGTACTGCACCACTTATTGCTGGGTAGTGCTGATGGAGAAGCTTCATTGCGTTAAATGTATGAGTCGCATGTTTTGCACCATTTTCTATACACTTCATAGTCGTTTCATAGTCTGCTCCACTATGTCCTAATGAGATAACCACTCCGGTACTGCTTATTTCCTTAATAAATTCAGGAACTCCCTCTACTTCTGGAGAAACTGTCATTAGCAAAATTGCCCCTTCTGCTGCCTGCTGATAAGCCTCGAAATCCTCTACTGAAGGCTTTTGTAATAAGTGCTCTGGCATTGCTCCCTTGTATTCCTTGCAAAGATATGGGCCTTCAAGATGAATTCCTAATATCTCGCTGCCTTCATTGCTTGTTTTCTTGGAAACAATAATATTCTTGATACATTTACACAGCTTTTCTTTAGAATCGGTGAGAAGAGTTGGTAAAAAGCTTGTGGTTCCACAGCTTGCAAAAAACTTTCTAAGCTTTTCAATATCTTCAACTTCGGCATTATTTAAATCTACTCCTAGACCACCGTGAGTGTGAATATCAATAAATCCCGGAAGCACAGTATGACCCTTTACATCAAAAACTTCTACCTCTTTGTCTATCAAAATATCTTGAGATATTTTTTTAATTTTTCCATCCTCCAAGAGGATATCTACCATTGTTAGTTGTCCCTCCACCAGGACATTACCATTTTTTATCAATACACTCTGTGACATTTTGATACCCCTTTCTACAATTAACTAATTTCAATAGTTTGAGTACAGGAAAATACGTCATTGGGATTGATTCTCTGTATTCCAATCTTATAAGCAAGTTCACCACCAGAATTGCTAGAATCAGGAAGTCCAAACCAGGGTTCAATGCAAACAAATTTGATATCACCGTGTGCCGACCAAAAAACAACATATGGAAAATTCTTGATATACACC
>JAEZFR010000251.1 GCA_023417285.1 Bacillota bacterium | reverse complement strand
TATAACAAACCGTAATAAAACTATTATAGTTTACACTATTGTAATTTACACTGTTATATACTATTCAGAAGGTATGGTTATTATTCTTGATACATAAACCCTTTATTAGTCTGAGTATTAATCTTTTATCAATGATGAGTATTAACCTTCATCAATGATGAATATTAATCATTATTAATGCTGAGAATTAATCTTCCTCAATGTCTGAGCATCAATCTTTATTAATTCCGAAAATTAATCTTCATCATCCCCGCCATTTCCTAACCTCTCTGATTGATCAGTGGTTATGAGTGCGTCTATGAATTCATCTAATTCCCCTTCTACTACTTGGTCAAGCTTGTAAAGTGTAAGTCCTATTCTGTGATCAGTTACCCTGCCCTGAGGATAGTTATAGGTTCTGATTCTTTCACTTCTGTCTCCTGTACCTACCTGACTCTTTCTTTCCTGTGCTACCTCATTGAATTGGGCTTGCTGAGCCATTTCATAGAGTTTTGATCTCAATATTTTCATAGCACGGTCTTTGTTTTTGTGCTGTGAACGTTCGTCCTGACATGCAACAACCAACCCTGTCGGTAAGTGAGTAATTCTAATAGCTGAATCTGTTTTGTTGATATGCTGTCCACCTGCGCCACTAGCTCTGTAAGTATCTATTCTCAGGTCATTTGGATTGATATCTACGTCCACCTCTTCTACCTCTGGGAGAACTGCAACAGTTATAGTTGATGTGTGGATTCTGCCGCTTGATTCGGTAGAAGGCACTCTCTGTACTCTATGCACTCCGCTTTCAAACTTCAGTCTTGAATACGCTCCCTTACCCTCTATAGAAAATACTACTTCCTTAAAGCCACCAAGTTCAGTTGGATTTGAATCCATTATTTCATACTTCCAACGATGTTTTTCAGCGTATTTGGTATATGCTCTAAAAAGCACCCCCGCAAAAAGAGCAGCTTCTTCACCACCAGCCCCTCCTCGAATTTCTACAATAACGTTCTTGTCATCATTGGGGTCCTTTGGAATAAGCAAAATCTTGAGTTGCTTCTTGATAACCTCTAGTTTTTCCTGTGCTTCTTCGAACTCCATCTGAACAAGCTCACGAAAATCCTTTTCGAGAGTGTCATCCAACATCTCTCTGGCTTCTTCTATGTCCTTTGTAACCTTCTTGTACTCTCTGAACTTTTGAACAATTTCTTCAAGCTCGGAGTACTCCTTCATCAATTTTTTATATTCGTCCTGATTGCTAGTTATATCAGGGTCACTAAGCTTGTGACTGATTTCTTCATACCTGTCTTCTGCTACTTGCAACTTGTCAAACATTCCTACACCTCAAATAAAACCTTAATATTGTAATTTTGCCTAAATAGCAAATTATTAATGCACCAAAAAAATAATCATGGCTAATTATTAGCTATGAATTATTACTTTTCTATTGCAAATAAGTATTAGTATTATAACATTGATATAGTATTTTAGAAAGATGCAAAATGAAGAAAATTAACCTAAATACCTGCTATTTAACAGTATAACGGTTACTCATTTACTACTATAGATAGCAAAAAAGGCTGTTGGAAAGCAAGAACGAACAAACTTGCTTCCCAATGCCTTTAGCTAATTCTATAATAAATTTAAATCACATAAGCTTTATTTTACTACCTCAATCTGACCATTTACAGTTTCGGCAGAAATTGTTACCTTATTCTCTGCAGTCTCAAAGTCCTTAGATTCCGCTTCTACAAAGCTACCAGCAGGTCCTTTTCTGTCAATGTTATGATACAATATTTCGGGAATAAGTAGATTGATGTTTCCATTGCTTGCACGAGCTTTAACCTTGTATGCTCTGTTTTCCATATCATTCATATTGACCTTGATACCGCCATTAGACGTCTTTAGATATAAATTGAGTGTGTTGCAGTCAATATTCTGTGCATTCTCAATGTTAATGCGTCCGTTTATGGTAATAGCGTTTATTTCACATGCCTTGATATGCTTAACATCAACAACTGCATTGCTAGTGTTAATATCAATCTTTTCACCTATAATATAGCTAAGCTGAATTTTGGCGTTCTTGGTATCGGCGAATATTTTGTCCGCATGTACACCCATTAACTCAATGTGGGCATTTTTTGTGCTCGCGCTAAGCTCTGTAGCAACAGCATCCTCAACATATATTTTACCATTTGAGTTTTCGATTTTTATGCTGCCAAACTTGCTTTCAGGTACAAAAATTTCGTGTGAAACACTTGAGTTAAATGCAGTTGATGTACTTAGTCTTACAGCAATTGTTTCAGGGTTATTCTCAAATAATACAATGCCTTCCCCATTTGGATTTGGGCTCTTGATTCTTGTTACAATTATGACTTTTGGCTCCAAATGCTTTTTAATGGATACATTTCCGTTTACTCCATATATCTCAAGATTAGTTCCTTCTTGGGGAATAGCCTCATATGTTTTTGTCACAGGCTGATAGCTTCCAAAAATATTAAAGGAATTGGTGTCCACAAAACTTCCTACATAGTCAATAACCTTGTCTACAACACCAAAGGTTGTTGCCGCTACATTCTTTCCAAATTTTTCGGCCTTATTTGCAAAGTCATCTATCATATTGTCAAAATCTTTTTGGTTATATGATTGTTGGAAATTCTTCTTCCAATCATTAACTCTATCTCTAACTTTTGCTGCTTCGTCAGCGAAACCATTTTGTGCTTTTGGTCCTTTCTTTGGTCCCTGAGCTTCTTGGTAACTACTTTCGGTTTCTGATAATGCCGCTAAGAGCTTTGCTGCCTCTTCTGAGGTTATCTTCTTGTCTTCGAGCATTTTCAAAATTAACATTCTTTCTTCATTTATGGACATGTCATTTACCACCTTTCAATTTATAAATCACACTATTCTTTCATCTGCGCTATTGCTTCTTCTACGGTGATCTCACCTGCGTTTAATTTATCGAGTATTTCCTTACTCTTTCCTAGTACTACTGGTTCTGGTTCACCCTTATGACCTAGTGCAGTGGCAACATCTTCTAGCTTGTTTTTCACTGTAGGATAGGACACACCTAACTCCTTTTCAACTTCCTTAATGTTTCCTCTGCATTTAATAAACACATCAATAAAGTTTCTTTGTTCTGCCGTTAGCTTACAGAATTTACATAGATTAAAATGTCCTTCTATAACAGTGTCACAACTATGGCAGGTAATTCTCGTTACTTCCGTTTCGTTTCCACAAACAGGACATTTTCCCATTGCTTCTCTTCCCATTTAAATCACCTCTTATTAAAATTTTTGCTGGCTATATTAATTTTCTTAAGTTCATTGTTAATATTATTAACCTTACACCTATATACTATTCTAAAAAGAAAAATATGTCAATATATTTTTATAAATATTTTTAACTTTTATATTAATTTTATTAATATGTATATTAAATTATTTAATTATACATTAAAATCAAATAAAAAAGAGGCCATTTTAGCCCCTTCCATATTCACAATATTAAATTATAAACAAAGCTATTCCTCCAAAAAGGCATTTATAGTTCATTGCTACTCTATTTTACCCTAGTAGCTGCCTTACTTCCTCAAGGGATATGTCCTTTATAAAAACCCCCATATTGCCAAAACAACATAAATCAAAAACGGAAGAACTACTAAACTCACCATATTCATGCTCTTGTATGCACCCGCTATACATTTTTTCAATTATGTCAAATGCATCTATTCCAGGCTTAATAATATAGTACCTTATACCTTGTGTAGGAATTATATTTCTAAAGCCTTCTTCCTGCCATATACAGTTAGGTATGTATACTAGTGTGTCATGGACATCCTCTTTATTTCCAAAGCTAAATAACTTGCTTGCAAAAGATGTTTCAGTGGGTCGGGTTTTTCTATACCTGTACTGCAAGCCATAGCTCTTTATATCAGATATAAACTTCAGAGCAATATCTGCTCGTTTATTTTCGGGACAACTAAATAGTGCACTATATACATGAAGTATAATATCATTGTCTCCCACTAATTTATTGATAAGCTTATAGCTTTCATGCTTCAAATCATCTGACAGCTTAGTATAATTAACAAAGAAGTCTGGTGCTCCCTTGTCTCTGCTACTTATAGAAATTTCTAAGCGCCCCTTATTTTTTGGTAACATACCCACCTCTTTTTAAAGCCAAGGAAGATTTTAAAAAATTTGTCCTTGGCTTTACTCTCACTATATATTATCTTTTATTATACTGCTGCTTTATGAAATCCTTTATTATACTGCTACTATATACTATCAATTTATTGCCTGCTACTGTGTAATAAACACACTAGAGTTCACGTCTTCCTTCAAGAGCCTTTGCCAATGTTACTTCATCAGCATACTCCAGGTCACCGCCAACAGGTATTCCATGAGCAATTCTGGTAACCTTTATTCCCAGAGGCTTAATCAGCTTAGAAATATACATGGCGGTAGCTTCACCTTCAATATTGGGGTTTGTAGCTAATATTACCTCTTTGATATCTCCCGAACCAAGTCTGCCAAGCAAATCTTTTATTTTGATATCTTCCGGTCCTATTCCCTCCATTGGAGAGATTGCTCCATGCAACACATGGTATAACCCTTTGAACTCTCTCATTCTTTCCATTGCAACAACATCCCTTGGATCCTGCACAACACAAATAGCTGTCTTATCCCTAGAAGCCCCACTACAAAGAGGGCAAGGATCAACATCTGTCAGATTGCTGCACACAGAACAATACCTAGTCTTCTGTTTGGCCTCAAGTATTGCAGCTGACAGCCCCTGCACTTTTTCCATGGGCATATTAAGCACATGAAAAGCCAGTCTTTGGGCCGTTTTGTGACCTATGCCAGGCAGCTTCTGAAATTCTTCAACCAGCCTTGCAACAGGAACTGCATAATAACTCATTTTACTCTCCTCTAATAAACCTAATTTTGACCCGTTTCATATCTAATTAGAAAAGACCTGGTAGCCCGCCTAATCCACCTGTAATCTTGCCCATTTCAGCACCCGCCACTTCATCGGCTTTTCTCAATGCTTCATTTACCCCAGTTAGTATTAGATCCTGTAGCATTTCTACATCGTCAGGGTCAACAACTTCTGGTTTAATAACTATTTCTTTTATTTCTTTCTTTGCCGTTGCAACGATAGTGATTGCTCCACCGCCTACTGAAACCTCAACAGTCTTGTTTTCAAGTTCCTGCTGAGCCTTTTCCATATCCTTCTGCATTTTCTGCGCCTGCTTCATAAGGTTGTTCATGTTGCCCAATCCGCCGCCTCCGAAGCCGCCTCCTGGAAATCCACCTTTAGCCATTTTATACATCCTCCTATATAGGTATATTTGTTATATTAATAATCAGTTTTGAATCACATGCGTTAATCAAAACTTGATAAATCCAATAATATTATATATCATTCTTCTATTATATCAAGCGGTACATTCGCGCGATCAGCAATTTCCCGTGAATATTTCAACAACTGGCTTTCATCACTTTTCTTGGCCTTTGGAGTTGTTTGCATATTGATTTCATCAAAAGCCCCCTGCGTTATTGTCTTTATTCTAACAGCTCTGCCCAACAGCTTACTAAGAATTGTTTCTAATACCTCAGCATTATCTGCCTTGGCTACATTATCCTTCAGAGAGGGTGCGTTATCAGGAAAAATTATCATTATCGTGGTATCATCTACCGCAACAGCTTTAGCTGTTGCTAGGTAAGCTACCAAAGACATTCTCCTGAAGCCCCTTAACTCTTCCATTACCTTAGGCCATTCTGGTAGTTCCTGTATCTCAACCTTGCTTTTCTTGGGTGGTGCTTTCTTATCCAGACTGTTACCAAGGCCAGCAGCTGTATTAGTATTACCAGGAAGATTTGTGTTAACAGCTATGTTATAGTTAGGAGCTGTAGTAACGTCAGCAGCTACGCTAGAGTTAGAAATTGTATTAACATTTGCAACTATGCTAGAGTTAGCAGCTGTATTAAGGTTATCAGCCCTACCAAGGTTTGGTTGAGCAAGGTTCCCTATTCCTGCTGCTTGTGCAGTCATTGTTGATGGAGAGCCCACTATTTGGCCCTGACTTACAGCAGTTGCCATTCCACTTCTCATGTTCTGTTCAAGATTTGATATCCTGTCTAGAAGAGCATCATTATTCTCTCCCTGCCCATAGCTACCTGTACTTATTGAAATAAGCACTACTTCTAAGAAAACTCTTTGATTAAGTGCATATTTGAGCTGTGTCTCCACAGAAGACAATTCGGTAATTATGCCAATTATTCTGGATTTATCAAATGCCTTTGATTGCTCCACCAATCTTTGAACATACTCTTTGCTATATTCAATAATATTCCCGGGGTTGTCACTAAGCTTGCATATAAGCAAATTTCTGAAATACATTACCAGGTCAGATGCAAACTTTAGTATATCTCTGCCATTTGCAGAAAGGCTTTCAACATCCTTTACAAGGGCAGCAACATCGGCATTCTTAATATCGTCAACAAGCTCAGCAATAAAATCATCACTTACAATTCCAACTATATCAAGCACTGACTGGTGAGTAATTTCACTACCACCTACTGCAATGCATTGATCCAGTATACTCAGAGCATCCCTCATAGCTCCATCTGCTAACTTAGCTATAAGCAGTGCTGCATCTTCATCTATTTTTAATCCACTTTGTGCTGTAATGTATTTGATGCGCTCAGCAATACTATCCTGTGTTATCTTCTTGAAATCAAAACGCTGACATCTTGATAATATTGTAGCTGGTAGCTTGTGTGGATCGGTAGTTGCT
>JAEZFR010000204.1 GCA_023417285.1 Bacillota bacterium | reverse complement strand
GATTAAAATATGTGATGGCTCCTACCACTATAACTCCAACTATACTGAAAATTATGTTTCCATAATGTCCTTTCAAGCTGTTTTTTTCTTCTTTAATAATTAATGGTATTGAGAATAATATGAAGCCAGTAAATAGTGAGCTTATCTGATAAATATGTTCTTCAAACAGTGATGAAAGAAACAGTACTGACAATATGAATCCACAAGTCCAGCCAATTCCAATCTTTGCAAGAAAGGTCAGAGCCTCTCTTCTACTCATATCCTTATTTCTTGAAGTTAGTGCATTCAGAGAGTTTATAAACTTGTCATAAAAGCCCAGAACAAATGCTACCGTCCCGCCAGAAACACCGGGAACGCTATCGGCCATTGCCATAAAGAAACCTCTGATGAAATTAATAATATACATTTTGCTATCCTTTCATGAAAATTCTTAAATATCTTAACATAAGAAAATGCATATTACTATTATTTACTTTAATAGTATTAAAAATTATTCTGCACATTAATTTGAGCAAACTTTCTTTTCTAGAATTATATTCATAATAATATTGACATTAAAATATTTAATTTTATATAATTGACGTATTGCTAAATTATATTCTATTTTTTTTGAAAGGGTGTGTATTTAATGAGTTGGAATATCGAAACAAAATGTCTTCAAGAGGGCTATAAGCCTAATAATGGAGAACCACGTGTACTTCCTATATATCAGAGCACAACTTACAAGTATGATTCTACTGAGCATGTTGCCAAGCTATTTGATCTTTCTGTAGATGGACACATGTATTCAAGAATAAGCAATCCTACTGTTGATTGCGTTGAAAAGAAGATTGCCGCACTAGAGGGTGGTGTTGGTGCACTTTGCACATCTTCTGGTCAGGCTGCTTCACTTATAGCTATTATGAATATCTGCAAAGCAGGCGATCATTTTGTGTGTTCAAAGACAATATATGGTGGTACTTTTAATCTTTTTGCAACTACCTTCAAAAAAATGGGTGTGGGCGTAACCTTTATTGATCAAGACGCATCTGATGAAGAGATACAAAAAGCCTTCTTACCAAATACAAAGGCTCTTTTTGGTGAATCAATAGCAAATCCCCAAATCAGTGTTCTTGATATCAAAAAATTTGCTCGTATAGCGCATAGAAATAATGTCCCGCTTATTATAGACAACACCTTTGCAACGCCTATTCTGCTCAGACCAATAGAGTATGGCGCTGATATTGTGATTCATTCTACTACTAAATACATGGACGGTCATGCAATTTGTGTGGGTGGAGTAATTGTTGACTCAGGAAACTTTGACTGGACAAATGGTAAATTCCCTGAGTTTACTGAACCAGATGCTTCTTATCATGGACTTATCTATGCTAAAGAATGTGGTAGGGCAGCCTATATTACCAAGGCAAGGGTTCAGTTAATGAGAGATTACGGCTCCACAATGACAGCTATGAATGCATTCTTACTTAATCTTGGACTTGAAACACTGCATCTGAGAATAGAACGGCACTGTGAAAACGCTAAAAAGGTTGCTGAATATCTCAGCAAACACGACAAGATAATATCAGTTAGTTACCCAACATTACCAGAGGATGCTTATCATTCACTTGCAAACAAGTATCTACCTAAGGGTTCAAGTGGGGTAATCTCATTTAAGATAAAGGGCGGCCGCGAGGGAGCAGTAAAATTCATGGATAAACTAAAACTAGCTGTTATAGTTGTTCATGTAGCCGACTGTAGAACAGCGGTTCTACATCCGGCAAGCTCAACCCATAGACAGCTGAGCGATCAACAGTTGCTAGATGCGGGTATTGACCCAGGTCTGATCAGATTTTCTGTCGGTATTGAGCATATTGACGATATTATCAAGGATATTGAGCAGGCATTAGAGGATTAAAAAAAATCGGCTGTGATCTTGGACCTTCCCCATTGGGGTTATTCTTCAAGGTCACAGCCAAATTTTATAAGGGGGATATATGCGTATTACTCTTGATGAATTTGATAAACAGATTATTGATATTTTACAGGCTGACCCTGTCATTTCAAACAAAGATTTAGCACAAAAAATAGGTCTCTCACCTTCTGCCTGCCTCGGTAGAACAAAAAGGCTCAAGGAAATTGGTCTTATTAAGCAGTTCGCAGCAATTATTGATGAAAAAATGATGGGGTTTGAGGTGTCTGCTTTCACGTTTCTAAATCTATCCCCACACAACAGAGATATATCTAATGCTTTTTTGGCAAAAATAAAGGAAACACCCCAGATAATTGAATGCCATAATATTACGGGGAATTGGGACTATTTGATAAAAATTGTTTTCAAGGATTTACCTAGTTGTAGAGATTTTCTCATAGATACGCTTTTAGCCTTTCCTGGTGTTAATAAAATAGAGACCTGTATGGTTCTGAGCACTGATAAGCAAAGCTTTTGTCTGCCGAGTGACAACATATAGCAATTATATGATATACTAATTGCATAATGTTTTGTAACAGTATGATAAATGAATACTAACAGTAGTACAGGCTTTATGATTGCTGTTTAATAAAATATTATTTTGTTCATCATACTTAGTTAAGAAAGGATTTCATCATGCCGTTTGACGGAATTGTAACGAAATGTATAGTAAATGAACTTAATGAGCTTCTCTCAGGGGGGCGTATAGATAAGGTATTTCAGCCCGAATATGATGAGATCGTAATGCTCATCAGATCAAAGGGACAAAATTATAGGCTGGTTGCTAGTGCAAATGCAAGCTATCCTAGGCTGCATATTACATCTACTACAAAGGAGAACCCTCAGATTGCTCCCGTTTTTTGCATGCTCATGAGAAAGCATGTTCAAGGGGGGCATCTAATAGATATTACCTTTAATGACTATGAGAGGATAATTACTCTCAATATAGAATCAGTCAATGAGATGGGTGACTTATCTGTAAAAAGTTTAGTCATAGAGATAATGGGAAAGCATTCAAATATCATCCTATTGAACAGCGATGGAAAGATCATTGATGCGGTTAAGCATGTCGACAGTGACATTAGCAGTGTTCGAGAAATAATGCCCGCTAGGCCCTACTCACTTCCCCCTGCTCAAGAGAAAATATCACCTGAAAAGGTTAATGTAGACACTTTTTTTGACAATATCACTCAGGCAAAGAATATTGAAACCCTACTTTTAAGTTCAATTAAAGGTTTCAGTCCATATATATGCAGAGAAATATGCAGTATGGCGGATGTTTCTCCAAAAACACAGCTAGATGCAATTAGCAGTTTTGACAGCCTCAGGATTTCTCTTGCAACAGTACTTAAGAGTATTGAAGCCTGTGATTTTAAGCCATGTATAGTTTATCAGGATGAAGCTATGTATAAGCCCATAGACTTCTACTGTCTACCTCCTAAACAATACCCAAATTATAAAGAGTATGAGCTAATGTCACGAGCCCTTGATGAGTACTATAGTACAAAGGATACCATTGAAAGGCTGTCACAGAAAAAAGGCGATGTTGTTAAGCTTGTTAAAAACTGCATTGATAGATGTGAAAAAAAGCTTTCAATACAACAGGATAAGCTAAGGGATGTTGCCGATAGAGACAAGCTTCAGCTCTATGGGGAGCTAATTACTGCAAATATTTACTGTATACCAAAAGGGTCTAAGATAGCTACAGTTTCTAATTATTATAGCGAAAATGGAGAGTATATAGATATTCCTCTTGATGAGAATAAGACTCCTCAGGAAAATGCACAACGGTATTTTAGGCAATACTCAAAGGCTAAGAGCACCTATACAAATACTGTACAACAGCTTGAGGACAGTATTAATGAATTGAACTATCTTGAAAGTGTTAAAACAATGCTAGATAATTGTGTCAGTGCTCAAGATATTGAAGAAATCAGGCAAGAGCTTGCAGATAGCGGGTACGCCAAAGCTTCCGTCAAGAATAATAAAAAGAAGCAGCCCAAACCATCTGAGCCACACCAATTCATTTCAAGCGATGGCTTTACAATATTGGTTGGTAAAAATAATAGACAAAATGATACACTTACCTTAAAGACTGCTGCTTCTAGTGACATATGGCTGCACACAAAAAATATTCCAGGTTCACATGTTATAATTAGAACAGATAGGCGTGAGATTACCGACAAAACTCTACTTGAGGCTGCAGTTCTATGTGCATATCATAGTAGCGCAAAGCTTTCAGCAAATGTGCCTGTAGATTATACAGCTGTTAAAAATGTAAAAAAGCCGAGTGGTGCCAAGCCTGGTATGGTTATATATGAGAATTTTAAAACTATCAATGTAACCCCTTCAGAGGAACAGGTAAGAGCGTTACAAAGAAAATAGCAATTGCACTAATATACTTTTTATATAATAATAGATTTTAGTGATAATACAAACTCAGCTTATACTTTATTTTAATAACCGTTATGTAAGATTATTAATATATATACAAGCAGCTTTAGGTATATTTTATAATCTGAGTTTTATATATTTTAGGAGGTAATAAAATGATATCTGATAAAATTCGCCAAAGCCTTAGCGGTTCATCTATGATAAGAGCTATGTTTGAAGAGGGTGAAAGGCTTAGAAAGCAATTTGGAGCTGACAATGTATATGATTTTTCATTGGGAAACCCAGACCCTGAACCACCTGCAAAGGTAAAAGAAGCTCTAAGAGAGATAGCGAATTCAACTGAACCAAAGCTGCATTCATACATGAATAATGCTGGCTATCCTGAGGTTAGAGACATTGTAGCTAAAAGTATGAACAAGGAATCTGGACTTTCACTAACATATGAGCATGTAGTGATGACAGTTGGTGCAGGTGGAGCTTTAAATGTTATTTTGAAAACTTTGTTAAATCCTGAGGATGAAGTAATAGTATTTGCTCCTTACTTTGTAGAATATATGGCTTACATAGGCAATTACAGTGGAAAACCTGTTATTGTCAAAACTGATTTCAATACCTTCCAACCTGACCCAGAGCTTTTGAGGGCTAGTATAACACCAAAAACTAAGGCAATACTCATAAATACACCAAACAATCCTACTGGTGTTGTTTATTCAGAAGACACCCTTAAGGCTATTGTAAAGGTGCTAGAGGAAAAGGGTCAGGAGTATGGAACAACTATTTACATTATCTCTGACGAGCCATATAGAAAGCTGGCATATGATGGTGTAAAGGTCCCAAACATATTAAGTTTATATAGAAATGCCCTTTTGGTAGACTCCTTCAGTAAGTCCCTTTCACTTCCGGGTGAACGTTTAGGCTATATTGCAGTAAATCCTGCTGCTGATGATATTTCACTGTTAATGAACGGACTTATTTATTGCAACAGAGTTCTGGGCTACGTAAATGCTCCAGGCTTGTTCCAGAGGGTGGTTGGAAAGTCTCTTGATGCTAGCGTGGACATCAATATATATAAAGAGAGAAGAGACTTGCTATACAACAGCTTAACTAGGTTTGGTTATGAATGTGTTAAACCGGATGGTGCATTCTACCTATTCCCTAAATCACTTATTGCAGACGATGTAGAATTTAAAAACAGAGCATTAAAGTATAATTTACTCATTGTTCCGGGTTCTGGTTTCGGTGCACCCGGATATTTCAGACTTGCATATTGCACAAGCCTAAAGACCATTGAAAAATCCTTGCCTGCATTTGAGGCTCTTGCAAAAGAGTTTAAATAGTAGGAAACCATAAAAAATCTCTAAAGCCCATTAGTTAAGCTTTAGAGATTTTTTGCATATTTATTAGTTTAGAATATACTTATTTACAGCTGATTATTCCCCATGTACAAAATTTATATATACTATAATTCTATTCCCCTACCCGTACTAGCCCTGATGCCCTTATACATTGTAGATACAACGTCTATTCCCGTTCCAAAGACTATCATAGCAATAATAATATTTTTTATGTTAATATAAGAGGACTTTATACTAATATTAGTATATCTAAGGATATCATTCATAAAATCTACATTCCAAATATCAGATGTAAACATAAACAGAGCTAAAACCATTGATATGATAGAAAGCGTACTGCAAGCTAGTGCTAGCTTAAATGTCCATCTTCCATAAAACAGTTGAAGGCCTTCCTTTATAATGCCGCAGATAAATATACCAATCATGATAATGCTGAACTGTTGAAGTGCATTTGTATTGAAAACAGGGATTATATTTAACTTCCCCTCAATATGTATATACGCTGCAAAATACTGAGGTACACTAAGCATAAATATCCAAAAAATTGTTGTAAACAGTATTCCAGCGATTGGGTCTGCTATTCGAATCTTTGAATTTTGTTTTGGTAATTCAGGAAGCTTTGAAACATCCCATTTTGACAGCTCTTGAGCTTCATTTTTGAAATTACGCTCTGCAATCACATAGCCTATTGTTATC
>JAEZFR010000196.1 GCA_023417285.1 Bacillota bacterium | reverse complement strand
ATATGATACGTAAGCAAAAGCCTGATATTTCAGTGTCCATTCACAACAATGCAATGGATAATGTATCGGATTTTTCGAAATCTTATGGCTTAATGGTGCTGTATTCACAGGATAACTCAAAACCGGCATCTGATTATATTAAAGATTATTTAGTCAGTAATCTTAATAGAAACGACAAAGGCTCAAGATGGCAAAGCCTATCTCTGTGCATTCCGACACAGAATCCAGCAGTGTTAGTAGAGGGTGGGTTTATGTCTAACCCAGAGGAGTACCAATGGCTTTCATTGTATGAAAATCAGATTACGGTTGGACAAGAAATAGGAAAGGCAATAGAGAAATGGGCATATGCAAATACTAGATAATGTATGATGTTTATAAACCACGTCAATAATTTCTTATTGAGGTGGTTTTTTTGTTATACATTGGAATTCCAAGAGCGTTATATTACTATAAGTACTATTCATTATGGAAGACTTTTTTTGAAGAGCTAGGAGCAAAGGTGGTTGTGTCTGAGACAACCAATAAAAAAATAATGCTAGAAGGAATCAGCTCATGTATCTGCGAAGCTTGTCTCCCAATAAAGGCTTATTTTGGCCATGCAATATCCTTGTTTGGAAAGGTGGATTACATATTTATACCACGCTTTACCAGCGTATCAAGAGATCAGTACATCTGCCCGCAATTAGCGGGATTGCCCGATATGATTAGAAATACCTACAAGATATGTCCGAAAATTATCGATACCGAGATTAATCTTAGACAATCGCCTAAAAACGCTATCAAAGCAGCATTAAATGCTGGAAGCTATATCACCACTGATAGACGAAAGATCAGAAAAGCATATGATAGAGCTGTAGCTGCATATCAGCAGGAAAGGGAAGTCATTAAGTGCGGAATTGTCCCTTTTGAGGATGAAAAAAAGGGTAATCTTAAGGTAATCAACAATCATAAGTATGACTATACTATCTGCATTATAGGACATCACTACAACGTTTATGACAGTTATCTCAATATGCAGCTGATAAAAAAGCTGAAAATGCTCGGCGCCGGAGTAATAACTCTTGATATGCTGGACTATAAACTATCAAAGGTAGCATGTAATGAATTGAGCAAAATGCTATATTGGGATTTTGGAACAAGGGCTTACGGTGGTGTAGTGCAATTAATAAACAAAAATGCAAATATTGATGGAGTAATAATATTAACCTCATATGGCTGTGGCGTAGATAGCTTTGTGGACGAGCTGGTGCAAAGCAGACTAAAGTGTACCAGTAAAATACCCTCTATGAAGCTTACATTGGATGAACATTCTGCAGATGCAGGTATGATGACAAGAATAGAAGCATTTATAGATATGCTTGCAAGGAGGAAAACATATGGTTTTGACGTTTCCTCATATAGGTAACACATTTATAACAGCAAAAGCCTTACTTGATGATTTACAGATACCATATATAATCCCGCCCTTTAACTCTCAAAAAACATTAGAGATAGGTAGGACATACGCCCCCGAAGGACATTGCCTGCCGTTTAAGATTTTTTTTGGGAATTTGATAGAGGCATATGAGTTAGGGGCTAATACCATGCTGATAGTTGGTGGCTGTGGCCCTTGTAAACTTGGTTATTTTGGAGAAATGCTCAAAAGACTTGCTCATGAAAACAGTTTTGATATTGATGTAATTACATTTGATATTAAAGGTGTTCCAATGGAAGAGATTATTAAAAGGCTCAAACGCATAACTAATACACTAAATCCAGCAAAACTGCTTTTAGCTGCAAATAATGCAAAAAATATCGCCATCGCACTGGACGAATTGTCAATGTATTGTGGCAAGACACGGTGCATTGAAAAAAATAAGGGGAGTGTAGACAGGGCTTTAGATGAGTTAAGACAAGCGGCTCTTAAAACAATAGGATCTAAAGCTTTGACTAAATTAATAGCTGAGTATAGGAAAAAGCTACTTGGTATCGAAACAATAAAAAACATTAAAAATGAGTTAAAGCCTTTAAAAATTGGTATTGTAGGTGAAATTTATACTACCAATGAGCCCTTTGCAAATCTTCAGCTTGAGAAAAAGTTGGGCTCGATGGGCGCTTACACCGAGCGGAGGGTAACAGTCAGCCAGTGGATTGTTGATCATATGCTAAAAAAGAAGCTTCACCTTCGTGTAGACGAGAGCTATTTAAAGGAGGCTGAGCCATATATAGGGGCTATGATAGGAGGACATACTCAGCATACAGTAGGAAACAGTGTGATCCATGCTAAGGAAGGATTTGATGGAATTATTCATATTTATCCTCTCGGATGCATGCCTGAAATAGTAAGCCAGAGTATTCTGCCTAACATTGAAAATGATTATGATATTCCAATATTGACTCTTATTATCGATGAAATGACAGGGGAAGCAGGTTTTGATACAAGATTGGAAGCCTTTGTTGATTTACTCTACAAAAGAAGGAGACGAATACAAAATGAACTGCACAAAAGAATGTTACTTGGGCATTGATGTTGGGTCTGTAAGTACTAATCTAGTACTTATTGATTCAAATGATATTATATTGTGGAAGCTATATTTACGTACTGATGGGCAACCTATTGAGGCAATCAAACAGGGTCTTAGACAGTTAGTAACCGCCATGACTGTCAATATGGATAAAATAGGCACTACATTTGATTTGTCAGAATATAAGATAATGGGAGTTGGTGCAACAGGTAGCGGAAGGCAACTAGCAAGGGCTGTAGTGGGTGCTGACATTTCAAAAAATGAGATAACCTCGCATGCTGTTGCAGCGCAAAGGTGTATTCCAAATGTCAGAACTATAATTGAAATAGGGGGCCAGGACTCTAAAATAATTCTTCTAAGAGATGGCATTGTTCATGATTTTGCGATGAATACCGTTTGCGCTGCGGGTACAGGCTCATTTTTGGATAGACAGGCGGCCCGCCTTCTAATACCTATAGAGGATTTTGGGGCATATGCCCTTCGGGCTCAGAACACTGTCAGAATAGCGGGCCGCTGTGCCGTATTTGCAGAGAGTGACATGATACACAAGCAACAGCTAGGCTTTGGTAAGGAAGACATAATAAATGGATTGTGCGAAGCTCTGGTCAGAAACTACATTGCAAACTTAGCAAAAGGCAAAAAACTGGAGACGCCTGTAGTTTTTCAAGGTGGTGTGGCTGCCAATATTGGTATAAAAAAGGCATTTGAGCGAGCACTAGATACTGAGATTATTGTTCCAAAGCACTATGACGTTATGGGAGCTTATGGGGCAGCAATTCTTGCAAGGGAGCAGATGCAGATAGATGATAGAGAAAGCAGTTTTAATGGATTTAAGATTATAGATGAGATTTACAATGCTAGTAGCTGTGAATGCTCAGGTTGTGCTAACAGCTGTGAAATTATTCAGATATTTATGAATAATCATGCAATTGCAAGTTGGGGAGATCGTTGTGGAAAATGGCAATAATGAAAAACCTCCAAATTGAGTGCAGTTACATCAATTTAGAGGTTTTAAATTTTATTCTACTGATTTATTTAGCTCTAGGCATAATTATATGCAGCTTGTTTAAACTCACTATTCAATCCACTTAATTAGTCCTAAGTCAAATTTGTTAATTAATCCGGGATGTTTTGGGGTTACCCTATAGGTATAAATGTACTGTCCACCATCCTCAATCGTTAATTCGGCAGTATATTTATAAGTGTTTTCACTTATTTTATCAACACAGTTCATTTCAATTGATTTTGCGTTGGCTATCATACAGTCTGGACCTATATTACCGTAGTAGACTTCAACACTTACATTATCTGGACTTATATGGCCTAGATGTACGTTTACAGAGAAGTCCATTACCTGACTTGAATTAGACTTATATTCTTTTAGGTCATTCATATTCTTTTCTGCAAATATATTTACCTGATACCAATTGTTTTTCAGGTAGCTTATAAAATCAGCCATTGACTTAGCCTTCTCATAATAATTATCCGAAACCTCAGCAACTGTATTTATAGCTGGCACATAGAAACGGTTTGTGTACTCTTGAACCATTCTGTCTGTGCTATAGTTCCAACTCAAGGTCTTGATAGAATTCTTCATAATGCGAATCCAATCAGTAGGTATTCCATCACTGTTAAGCTTATAGTATAGAGGAATAATCTTTTGTTCTAGTGTGTCATAGATGGATTCGCTATCTGTATTATCCTGGGTGTTTTCGTTATCAAATTCTGTTTCATCGCCTATTACCCAACCATTGCTTCCATCATAACCTTCACACCACCATCCATCAAGAATGCTGAAGTTAATTATTCCGTTAATGCATACCTTTTGGCCGCTTGTACCACTTGCCTCAAGAGGTCTTCTAGGATTGTTTAACCAAATGTCAACACCCTGTACAAGGTTACGTGCAACAGTCATATTGTAGTTTTCTAGTATAATGACCTTTCCGTAGAAACCTTCTTGTCTAGCTATGTCATTGATATTCTTTATTACATCATGAGCAGGTTTGTCAGCAGGGTGAGCCTTTCCCGCGAATATAATCTGCATAGGCATTTGCGGATTATTCAAAATATTTTGAATTCTCGCAAGGTTTCTAAAAATTAGGTTTGCTCTCTTGTATGTAGCAAATCTTCTTGCAAATCCAATGGTTAGTGCATCCGGATTGAGATAGCTATCTACCTTACGAATAGCCTCCATGGATTCACCATTAAGTAGCTTTTGGTGCTTGATTCTATCCCTTACAAAGTTAATTAGCTTTATTTTTAACTCTTTATGAGTCTCCCAAAGCTCTTTGTCAGGTATGGAATCAACCCTCTCCCATGTTGAACTGCTATATATGTGTTTTTTCCAATCAGGTGAAAGGTATTTATCATACAAGTCCTTCATTTTTGGTGAAAGCCAAGTGAGAGTATGTATACCATTAGTAACATGCTGAATTGGAATATCATTTTCAGCTATTCCAGGCCACACATTGCTGAAGATATTTCTTGAAACAGCACCATGCAATTCACTAACTCCATTCTTCCTACCTGCAAGCGTTAGTGCAAGCACTGTCATATTAAATTGATGATCCTCACCTTTTTTCAGTCCTAGTTCAAGAAACTCATTTCTTGTAATGCCGAGTTTTCCCCAGAAATCTCCAAAGTACTTATCCATCATATAGAGAGGGAATACGTCATTACCTGCCGGAACAGGTGTATGCGTTGTAAATATAGCAGAGTTTGCAACTACCTCCTTAGCTTGCTTGAAGGTAAGCCCCTTCTCTTGTATCATTTTTCTCATTAACTCTAGTCCCATAAAGGACGAGTGGCCTTCATTCATATGGAATACATCGGCTGTAATGCCCAAGGCATCCAGTACCCTGATTCCGCCGATTCCAAGGAAAATCTCCTGTTGAATTCTTGTTTCCTGGTCACCGCCGTATAGTCTTGAAGTTAATGCTCTATCAGATGGACTGTTTTGCTCCACGTCTGTATCCATCAAATATAGGTTAATTCGGCCTATCTGTACCTTCCACACTATTGCATATATTGTTCTACCGGCAAAGGAAATACTGATTTGGGCTTGCTCTCCGTTGCTGTTGTATGCTGGCTGAATTGGCAGCTGAGATATATTAAGATTGTTAAAGCAGGTTTCCTGCCAACCTTCTCTGTTAATTCTCTGGCTAAAATAGCCTTGCTTATAAAAAAGTCCGATTGCAGTAAATGGGAGACCTAGATCGCTAGCTGATTTACAGTGGTCACCAGAGAGAACGCCAAGTCCTCCAGAGTAGATAGGCAGCACTTCATTAAGACCATATTCGGCAGAAAAATAAGCTATTCTCTTTCCAGTTTTGTCCTTGTAGGTATTTGCATACCATGTGTCAGTATCAGACATATAGCTATCATAGGCAGTAACTACACTTTCGAGTCTTGCCATAAACTCTGGGTCAGTTAGCTTTGCATGAAGCTTCTTTTGGCTTACTTCTTGAAGAAATCTTACAGGATTTTTACCAAGCTTCTCCCACAAATCAAGATCAATATCCCTATATAAATCAATCGCTTCGGGGTTCCAAGACCACCATAAATTGTATGCTATATCATTTAGCCGTTTAAATTTTTCAGGCAGTTCAGATATAACATTAATCCTTCCAACTATATACATATAAAAAACCTCCATTCTTATTACTAATCCAATACCACAATTGTAGTACTTATAACATATCACAATGATATTATTTTCCGATACATAAAGCTTGCATATGTAACACTACATTTTTATTACTTTCAAATAATATATTTTAGTAGTAATAATATCATAATCACTCAATATTTGGTAGTATTATGTAATATTTTAAACATAATTAAGCAAAATCAACATATAAGTAAAGAATAAAGTCTAAATAATTCTGTATTTTGCATAAATAATTTTCCAAAAAAAGAACAATATAATATTATGATTAAACGATTTTTTATTTATGGTATAGTTGGCTGGAGTATGGAAATCATTTGGACAGGTCTATACTCTCTTGTTACAGGAGACATGACCCTACAAGCCTATACCAGCTTATGGATGTTTTTAATATATGGGAGTGCAATTTTTCTTGAGCCTTTGCACGATATTATCAAAGACTGGAATTTTATATTCAGAGGTATTATTTGGGTTGTAATAATATGGGGCATTGAATTTTCAACAGGGAAAATTCTATTAAATCTATTGCATGCATACCCATGGCAGTATTTTGGGAATACAGCTATTGAGGGGCTTGTACGGCTAGATTATGCTCCTGCATGGTTTGTAGCAGGCCTTGTATTTGAAACTATTCATAAAACTTTGGATAATTTAAAGATTGCATGATAATATTAGACCATGCAAAAATGATAAGCATAAAGTATTTGTAAATTGTAAAAATCAAGATTATAATATAATTACTATAAAAAGTATACACATTGTGTATGCTTTTGTTTTGCTGTTTTGCATTAAAAAAATGTAGCTTAATAAATGTAGCTTAATAGATGATTATATAATAGCATTTTTATTGCAACTTTTAGAAAGGGTTAAAATGAGGAGCAACACTTTATATACAAATGATAAAACTACTACAGCTCAAGCTGGTGGGAAAAAGGTCAAGGTAAAGAAAAAGGGAAAGATGAGAATCCTATTGTATTTTTTCCTTTTCGAATTTATTTTCCTCTCAATAACTACACCATTGCTGATATTTTACGGTCCATTTGAAAATGTTAAGGCAACTATAACGGGTATGCTTTGGAATTCTTTTACAAAGCAGCCTATAGCCAAAGCATTTTTATCTCAAGAAGCAATACAAAGGATTTTAGGAGATGGATATTCCATAAAAAACCTTAGTACAGAAGATGTAAAAATGCTGGATTTCAATGTTCACCATACTGATAAAACCGAGCTTTACGATATTGAAAGCAGCAACTTTAATGGTAAATTGCTGATTGTAGAAGACCCTACAAGAATAAAGGTTGGGTACTCAAGTCAGTTAAATAAGGCAGGAGAGGTTACGAGCAGCATAGCCAAAAGAAATGGTGCTATTGCAGCAATAAATGCAGGCGGCTTTGTTGATACACAATGGTCAGGTACTGGAGGAACTCCGTTGGGTATGGTAATTCACGAGGGGGAATATGTATCTGGAAAGCTTGACAATAACAATATAAAAAGGGATACTATTGCATTTACAGAAGATGGCATGCTTATTGTGGGGAAGCATTCCCAAAACGATCTCAAAAAGTATAAGGTAAAAGAGGCTATAAGCTTTGGACCACCTTTGGTGGTGAACGGTAAGCCTACCATTTCTCATGGAGATGGGGGTTGGGGAATTTCACCTAGAACAGCTATTGGACAAAGAGAGGATGGCTCAGTTTTGCTATTGGTTATTGATGGCAGAAGCGTGAAGTCCTTCGGTGCTACATTAAAAGAAGTACAAGATATTTTGATTAAATACGGTGCAGTAAATGCTGCAAACCTTGATGGTGGATCCTCTACTACTATGTATTATGACGGTAAGGTTATAAATACTCCGTCTGATGCTCTTGGAGAAAGGTCCGTTGCTTCAGTGTTTATGGTAATGCCGTAGCAAGAATAGAGGAGAGCGATTTGTGAAAAAGGCAGTTGTTTTTTATAGATGGATATTATTAGCGGTATTATTTCAGTTCGGGGTTTTGTTTTACTTGAATAATATCTTCTTAAATCCTGATAGAGAAGTCAATATTACTAAATCAGACAATGACAAACAGATTAGAGTTAACACAGGTGATTTTAAGGTAGATGAGAATGCCGAGCAAGTTAAGTTGTCATTTAATGGACGGTTCTGTGGCTATCTCATTGATGGAGAACTTCATATAATAAATGTTGAGACAAAGTCTGATAAGAAGATAGTATCAAACAAAAAGGACAAAATTACCTATTTTAAATGGCTTCCAGACAGAGATATGGTTATATACAGCACTAACACTCATGATGGAGCAAAAGGGAAGATACAGATTAGCACATATGAGGCTGATTCGGAAACAAAGAGAGACTACCCATTAATTGAAGGCTTGAGTTCAGCGAGTTCTATTCAGGATATTGAGTTGTCTCCATATACCAATATTGTATACGCCCAAATTAAGACTTCTGAACAAAAGTCCAAGCTTGTTAGCTTCAATATTATGAGTCAGTATTCATCTATAATGACATTCCCAAGTGATACCATTATAAAGGAATGCACGTACGTTAATAAGTTGTTTTATAATAATCCCGGGCAAACATTGTATGTATATGATGGAAACACTAAGGTCAAAAACAAGGTTTCTGTTGACCAAAAGGCTACAGTCCTGCTAGATGTTGATGATGAAGATACCTTGTATTTAGGAAAGCTTGACAGTAATAAGCTGGTAACATCAATTCTCAAACAGAAGGTAACCGACAAGAAGCTTACTCAAAATTGGGAAGAGATAAAGCTAGTTGAGGGTGTTGCAAAAGAAAATATAGTTATCTCTAAAACGGGAAAAATATATATTAACTACAAGGATGAAAATAAGATTGTCAATGTTGAAAATGGCTTAAAAGCATCCTACAGGGGAGAGTTTATAGAGTTATTAGATGGTTTGCTAGTTTCAAAGGACGCAAATAAGATTAATGTTATTACCTTAAAAGAGTATTAATTAATTTGTTTAAATAATGTAAATTTGGGTATTAATATTTTTATCAAATTAATTATTAGTTTTTTACAGGAGGAAATTACATGTCAAACAATATTATAAATATTACTAAGGAAAATTTTGATCAGGAGGTTCTAAAAGCAGATACCCCAGTTATGGTTGACTTTTGGGCTTCATGGTGTGGACCTTGCAGAATGGTTGCCCCAATTATGGACGAACTTGCAGAGGAAGTTACAGGAGCTAAAATTTGCAAGGTTAATGTAGATGATGAAGGTGAACTTGCTGCTCAGTATAGAATAATGAGCATCCCTACCATTATGATTTTTAAAAATGGTGAGGTAGTTGAGAAAATTGTTGGAGCAAGAACTAAGGAAGAATTTATGGAATTACTTAATAAGCAATCATAATTAATTTTTAATCCAAGATTCTTAGAGTCCCTAAATTTTATAAAGTTTCAATAAAATAACTGATGGAAAAGTAGTTTTCTGTCAGTTTTTTGTTGTATAAAAAAAGGATTTAATATTTTTTGGTTGAATACTTAATATATACCAAAAATGAAAGGATGAACATATAATGTCAGGAGAAAGAATTTTTTCTACAGCACTTTTCGGGTTTAAGAAAAAAGACGTTAATGCTTATATAGAAAAACTTAATACAGAGTATGAAGAAAAGTTTAAACAAAAAGAGAAGGAGCTACTTGACGTAAGAAATCAGTATAGAGATATTAAAAATAAATATGAGGAATTAAGAGAAAAATCTAATCTGGTTGATGAGGAGCGCGAAAAGATTGCGAATGTACTTTTGACAGCTCAGACTCAAGCTGAGATTATTGTTCAGGAAGCGAGAAAACGCGCTGAAGAGGAGATAAAAGAAATAGAACTCAAGGTTGAGCAGGAGAGAGAAAAACTGGTTGACATAAAGAAGGATATTAAGGATTTAAAAGTGGATATTATTGATACTCTCAAAAAATATGAAGATGAATTAAGTGATATTCTTCCTGAAGACGCTTGAAAAACACATTAATTTAGCTTATAATCAATTTAAACACATATATTTAAATACTGTGAACGGGAAGAGTAAATAATTACTTTGGTTTTTAAGAGAATCGGAAGAGCTTATATGCTCGCTAGGTGGAAACCCGATACCAACATTATTGAAAGCAGCCCGGGAGTAGCTGCCTTGAACATTTTATTTGCTAAAGGTAGACGTCATGCTACGTTATAGGCAATAGTGTAAACATTACATATGTCGCACTTTATGAGTGAATGCATATTATGCATTAATTAGGGTGGTACCGCGAAACCTTCGTCCCTTGTATGAGGAGACTAAGGTTTTTTTATTTTAAAAAAAATATAAAGGAGTTGTTTATGATGGAAGAAATTCTTGAGATTCTCGAAAAAAACAGTAAGGCTACAGCGGAAGAAATAGCCATAATGCTGGGGTTACCCTTGGAGGAAGTAGAAGCCGCCATAAAGAACTACGAGGACAAAAAAGTAATAGTGGGCTATAGCACACTTGTGAATTGGGATAAAGCAAAGAAGGAAAAAGTTACTGCTTTGATTGAGGTCAAGGTTACACCACAAAGAGGGCTAGGTTTTGATAACATTGCAGATAGAATATACAAATTCCCTGAAGTAACAGCATGTTACCTCATGTCGGGAGGCTTTGACCTGACGGTGATTATAGAGGGCAGAACAATGAAAGAAGTTGCACTGTTTGTATCAGAAAAGCTGGCTCCGCTAGAGTCAGTTCAAAGCACTGCCACACACTTTGTTTTGAAAAAGTACAAAGATAAAGGCACTATTTTTGAAGAAAAGCATGTAGATCGAAGGGAGCAAATATTTATATGATGATAAATGACTTGATTTTAGATAAGATAAAGAATGTACCACCCTCTGGCATAAGAAAATATTTTGATATGATTAATGAAATGAAGGATGTTATATCTCTTGGGGTTGGAGAGCCTGACTTTATTACCCCTTGGAATATCAGAGAAGCTGGCATCTATTCTTTGGAAAATGGTCATACTCAATATTCTTCAAATGCTGGCTTTATTGAACTAAGAGAAGAGATATCAATATACCTCGAGAGAAGATTTGACTTAAGGTACAATCCTGTAGATGAAATACTGGTGACAGTAGGAGGAAGTGAAGGTATAGATGCTGCGCTTAGGTGTTTGGTTCAACAGGGTGACGAGGTGATTATACCTGAACCAAGTTTTGTAGCATACAAAGGTTGTACGGGTTTTACCGGTGCTACTCCTGTTTGCATTGAGCTAAAGGAAGAGAATGAATTCAAACTAACTCCAGAGGAATTGGAGAATGCCATAACAGATAAGACTAAAGTCGTTATTATACCTTATCCAAACAATCCTACAGGGGCAATAATGACAAGGGATGAATTATATGAGCTTGTTAAGGTGCTAAAGGATAAAAATATTGTAGTTCTTTCAGATGAAATATACTGTGAGCTTACATATGAAGGTAATCACACCTCTATTGCAAGCTTCCCTGAAATGAAAGATAAAACTGTAGTAATTAATGGATTTTCAAAGTCCTTCGCAATGACCGGCTGGAGGCTGGGGTATGCATGCGGACCCAAAGAGCTTATAGGACAGATGAAGAAAATTCACCAATATGCTATTATGTGTGCACCTACAACGGCTCAAGATGCTGCAATGGAAGCACTTAGAAGCAGTGAGAAGGATGTAGAAATGATGGCAAAGGAGTATAATCGAAGAAGAAGAGTTACTATAGATGGCTTTAGAAAGGCTGGGTGCTTGTGCTTCGAGCCGAAGGGTGCATTTTATGTGTTTCCTTGCATAAAGTCAACGGGACTTACTTCTGAGGAATTTTGTGATAGATTATTGATGGAGCATAAGGTTTTGGTTGTTCCAGGCACTGCTTTTGGCAGTTGTGGTGAGGGCTATGTACGTGCATGCTATGCTTCTTCAATGGATAATATAATTGAGGCAATGAAACGAATTAAGAGGTTTACTGATAGTCTCAAATAGGAGCAAAAAATGTACAAATTAATTGCAATAGATTTAGATGGAACGTTACTTAATAAAAGCAAAGAAATTTCTCAAAGAAATATGCAAGCAATTGAACGAGCAAAGAATAAGGGTGTTAGAGTTGTGGTATGCTCAGGTAGAGTATATATGGGAGCTAGATTATTTGCAAAGCAATTGGGTCTTACTGACCCAATAATAGCTTGCAATGGTGCAAAAATCAGTGAAAATAAAGATGGCAAGGAGCTATTTGCACAGCATATTTGCAAAGATGCATGTCTTGAAATCATCGACTTGTGCCATAAACACAATGTTTATTATCATATATATGCAGATGATATAATGTTATCTGAGAAAATGGAGTTTGCTACCCTTAAGTACTATGAAAGAAACAAGCAGCTATTACCGGAAGACCGTGTAGATATAGAGATAGTAGCAGATATGAAGCATAAAATATTAACAATGCCTCAAAATGTATTAAAGTTTGTAATCATATCACAGAACGCCGATGTGCTTTCTAAAATCAGAAGAGAAGCCCACTTGATATCTCAGGTAGATGTAATGAGCTCCAATTATGACAATTTTGAGATTGTGGATAAAGGGGTTAGCAAGGGAGAGGCACTCAAGTTTTTGTCAAAGAAGTTAAGCATTCCTCCTGAAGAAATGATAGCTATTGGAGATAATGAAAATGATATTTCAATGCTCAAATATGCAGGATTAGGTATTGCTATGGGTAATGGGGAGCAGTGTGCAAAGGAGATTGCCCAATATGTAACTGCTACTAACGAAGAAGATGGAGTAGCGGACGCAATTGAAAAGTTTATTTTGTGATGGCAATAATTATTCTGTGAACACTAAGCATTATTATTTAATTTATTCTTGATATTCAAATTCTGATATAATAGAAATAATTAATATACCTAAATATAGGTAAAAGGTTTTTAAATGTTTAAATGAAAGGGATGATAAAATGCTGGAACTTGAGCAGTACAAGCTTGAGCTTAGCGCTATGCAAGGCAAATTAACTGAAATGAGGGCTTCACTTTGACATCGCCAGATTAACTGACGAAATAATGGAGCTTGAGCATAAGGCTTCTGAGCCTGAATTTTGGAATGACATGGAGAATTCACAGAAGATTCTTCAGAGGACAAAAACACTAAAATCAAAACTTGAAAGATTTAATTCAATAACAAGCAAGTGGGAGGATTTATTGACCCTTGCTGATCTTGGACTTGAAGCCCAGGATGAAAGCATTATTCCAGAAGTGGGAGAAGGCTTGGAGGAACTCAAGAAGCATCTTGAAATGCTGAGACTGGAAACGCTGCTTACGGGACAATATGATAAAAATAATGCAATTCTCACATTGCATGCAGGTGCAGGTGGTACAGAAGCTCAGGATTGGGTAGAAATGTTATTGAGAATGTTTACTAGGTGGGCTGAGGACAAGGAGTATCAAGTCAAAATATTGGATATTCTCGATGGTGATGAGGCAGGTATAAAGAGTGTTACCTTTGAAGTTATCGGGGAAAATGCATTTGGATATTTGAAGTCAGAGAAGGGAGTACACCGACTGGTGAGGATTTCGCCTTTTGATTCTTCAGGCAGGCGACACACCTCTTTTGCATCTTTGGACGTTATGCCCGAGCTGGACGATTCCATACAAATAAACATAAGTCCAGACGACTTAAAAATAGATACCTATAGAGCAAGTGGTGCAGGTGGACAGCACATAAACAAGACTGATTCTGCTGTTAGAATAACACATATCCCAACAGGGGTGGTTGTTGCATGTCAGACAGAGCGTTCACAATTTCAGAACAAAGATACAGCAATGAAAATGCTAAAAGCAAAGCTTTACGAACTAAAAGAACGAGAACAAAAGGAAAAGATAGAGGACCTAAAGGGGATTCAGATGGATATTGCATGGGGCAGTCAGATTCGTTCATATGTATTTTGTCCTTATACTTTGGTCAAGGACCACAGAACCAACTATGAGGAAGGCAATGTAAATGCCGTGATGGATGGAGCTTTGGACGGATTCATAAATTCTTACCTTTCCATGCAAAAGAGTTAAAGGAGAATAGGGTTTGGATTATTTAACACAGCAAAAGCTTGATAAATTGTATGAATTTTTTAATAAATCAGAAGGCATAGCAATTGCCTTTTCAGGTGGAGTGGATAGCTCCTTCCTATTGGCTGCTGCGGCTCAAACAGCGGCTAACAAGGTAATTGCGATAACAGCCAGGTCTGCTGCTTTCCCTGCTAGAGAATATAATATTGCGCAGGAAATTGCACAGCAGTATGGCATTAAGCATATTACCGTTGATTTTGATGAAATGTCCTTAAAGGAGTTTAGGGAGAATCCCAAGGACAGATGCTACCATTGCAAAAAGGCCATCTTTACAATGATAAAGAATACAGCCCAAGAGCATAGGATTCATATGGTATGTGATGGCTCAAATGTAGATGATTTGAGTGATTACCGGCCTGGTCTAAGGGCTCTGGAGGAGCTTAATATATCCAGCCCGCTAAGAGAAGTTGGACTTACAAAAAACGAAATACGTCAGCTTGCTAGAGAGTTGGGTGTGAAAATATGGAATATGCCGGCTTATGCCTGCTTGGCGTCTAGAATTCCTTACGGAGAAGTTATTACTAGAGAAAAGCTAAGTATGATAGAAAAGGCGGAGCAATATCTTATAAGCCTAGGTTTTGAACAGATTAGAGTGCGTTGCCATGAAAATATGGCGAGGATAGAAGTTCGTCCTAATGAAAGAAGCCGCTTTTTTGATGAGAGTTTTATGGATGAAGTAGCTAGTAAGCTGAAGGAATTTGGATTTGCTTATGTTGCATTAGATTTGACTGGATATAGGACGGGAAGCCTCAATGAAATTATACAGAAGGGATGATAAATCATGAATTCACATGAACTTCGTAATTTGCTTGAAGGAATCAAGGACGGAAGTGTAGACATCGAACATGCTTACAGTCAAATAAAGGCCCTGCCATATGAGGACTTGGGATTTGCTATGGTTGATCACCATAGAAGTATTAGAAACGGGTACCCCGAAGTAATTTACTGCGAGGGAAAGACCCCCTGCCAAGTTGCTGAGATCGTAAGGCATTTGATGGAAAAGAACAATAATATACTTGCCACTAGGGCATCAAAGGAAGTTTTCTTTGCTGTAAAGGAAGTAACAGAAGACGCAATCTATCATGAATGTGCCCGAATTATAGTAGTGAAAAGAAAAGAATTTCTGGTGACAGAAAAAACAATAGCTGTAGTTACAGCAGGGACATCGGATATTCCTGTGGCTGAAGAAGCTGCTATTACTGCTGAGGTGCTGGGAAACAAAGTGAACAGAATTTTTGATGTGGGTGTTGCAGGAATACACAGGCTTTTTGCTAAAATGGATATTATAACAAGCGCCAACGTTGTAATTGTTGTAGCAGGCATGGAGGGAGCTCTGGCCAGCGTAATAGGTGGAATGGTTGATAAGCCGGTGATTGCTGTGCCCACTAGTGTAGGCTATGGTGCCAACTTTGGAGGACTAGCTGCTCTGCTAACAATGTTAAACAGCTGTGCCAGCGGGATTGGCGTAGTCAACATAGATAATGGCTTTGGAGCGGGGTATCTCGCAAGCACAATTAATAAGCTTTAAAATGCAATTTTTAAATAAAATACAAACTAACAGGAGATTGTATAAATGAGAGTATTATACTTGGACTGTTTTTCAGGAATAAGCGGCGATATGACATTAGGGGCATTGCTTGATTTAGGACTTGATAGCAATGCGTTTTTGACTGAGCTTTCAAAGCTTAAGGTTGATGGATATCATATTGAGATAAAAAAGGTTGTGAAAAGCGGAATTACAGGAACAGATGTAAATGTGGTACTAGATGATGAGCACTCACACGAGCATGAGCATGGGCACTCACACGAGCACGACCATTCCAACGAGCATGGGCATGAGCACTCTCATGAGCATGACCATTCACACGAACATGACCATTCCCATGAGCATGAACATGAGCACTCACACGAGCATGAGCATGGGCACTCACATGAGCATGGGCATTCGCATGAACATGAACATTCTCACGAACACCACAGAAATCTTAAGGATATAGAACAAATCATTTCTCAGAGTGACCTAAGGCCTCGAGTAAAGGCACTTTCAACAAAGATATTCCGTGAAATAGCAAAAGCCGAAGCAAAGGTTCATAATAAATCAATTAATGAAGTACACTTCCATGAGGTGGGAGCTATTGATTCTATTGTAGATATTGTTGGAGCCGCTATATGCATTGATATGTTGGGCGTTGAGAGGGTATATGCATCCGAGCTGCACGAGGGTAAAGGTTTCGTCAAGTGTGCACATGGAATACTTCCTGTACCAGTTCCGGCGGTTCTTGAGATGTTGGTAGATAGTAATATCCCACTGGTAACTGAGAATATACCATATGAGCTTGTTACTCCTACGGGTATAGGAATTTTAAAGAGCATAGCATGTACATACGGGAAGATGCCTGCTATGGTCATTGAGAGGACAGGCTATGGAATGGGCAAGAGGGAAACAGGAAGACTCAATGCCCTCAGAGCTGTTGTAGGTAAACTGTATGAGCAGGATATGATACCAAACGAAGATATCTCTATTTTAGAAACAAATATTGATAATATGTCTTCTGAAGTTTTGGGTTATACTATGGAAAAGTTGCTTGAAAGTGGGGCGTTAGATGTATTCTATACCCCTATATATATGAAAAAGAACAGACCTGCAGTGATGCTAACAACGCTTTGCAAGGCGGGTGAGGAGAAAAAGTTCTCTGATATTATTTTTAGAGAAACCTCAACCCTAGGCATTAGATATAAAAAAATGTCTAGATTTTGCATGGACAGAGACATTATAAATGTTGACACTTCCCTGGGAGCAGTACGAGTAAAGGTATCAAATCTTGGGGATATTAAAAAGTACGCACCAGAATATGAAGATTGCAGGACTATTGCAAAAAATACTGGCTTACCTCTAAACAAGGTATACGAAATTGTAAACCAGAATTTTAGTAATAATGCAAAGTTGTTTTGATGATAGTCATAAATATTACAATATGGCAGCACAATGTTTTTTGAAGGAAGTACAAAGTTATTTATAAGCATTACAACGTGTTTTTAGTACAAAGATTTCTTAAGGAAGGCTAACACTTGCTATACTATAAATTTTCGCAATTCCTAAAAGATAAATACGGTACAAAGGTTTATAAGCTTCCTCTTAATATTGCGGTCACCTGTCCAAACAGGGATGGGAGATTGGGCAGTAAAGGCTGCATTTTTTGTGGTGAAGAGGGCGCTGGCTTTGAAAACCTGTCAAACTGTCTGAGTGTTACCGAGCAGCTTTCACAGAATGCTCGGTACATCGGAAAAAACTATGGCAGTAGTAAATTTATCGCCTATTTTCAAAATTACTCAAATACTTATATTCCTTATAATATGTTTGTAAAATATATATCTGAGGCTTGCGTTGAGGATGTAGTAGCTATCTACATCTCAACTCGGCCTGATTGTATACAGGATAGGCAGCTTGAGTTCTTGTCAGAGTTATCAGCCCAAAAAGGAATAGATATTGTGCTGGAATTGGGATTACAAACAGTAAATTACCATACACTTCAGCTGATTAACAGGGGCCATACCCTGGCGGAGTTTATTGACAGTGCTATAAGAATCAAGAGATACGGACTGGGCTTGTGTGCTCATTATATTACCGATTTGCCAATGGACAACATGGCTGACGTTATAGAAGGGGCTAAAATCTTGTCAGCATTAAATATTGACCAGGTGAAATGCCATTCTCTATTTGTATTGAAGGAAACAAAGCTGGGTGAGATGTATCAAAACGGAGAACTGTTGCCAGTAACCTTGGAGCAGTATATTGAGAGAACAATTGCATTTTTGGAGTACCTGGAACCCCATATTGTTATCCAAAGACTCATCGGACGAGCCCCTGAAGAAAGAACACTTTTCTGTAATTGGGGAACAAGCTGGTGGAAAATTGTAGAGCAGCTTGAAAAGACTATGATTGATAGGAATACTTGCCAAGGGAGCAAATTTAATTACCTCGGAGGGCTGGACTATTAGCTCTATTTATATTTGGTGAATTATATTGGTGCAATTATATTTGGTGGAATTGTTTATTGATGTAATTATTAGTTAATGTTAATATTATCTGAATGAACATTGTTAATGTTGATATTATGTGATGAATTTTGTTAATGTCAATACTATCTGTTGAACTTTGTTAATGTTGATATTATCTGCTGTAAGCGTTATGGTAATGGCAGCAGAATTAGTTAGTGCGGGGGAACGGGATTAATGAACAGTACAAATAAAAAAATGTGGGGCTCAAATGCACTGCTTTTAGTGGTTGCATGTATTTGGGGTTTTGCATTTGTAGCACAAAAGGTAGGAAACGAGTACATAGGTCCTTTTACATTTAACGGAATAAGGTTTTTATTGGGAAGTATATCTTTATTGCCACTTATATTTGCTTTTTCATTTTTAAATAAACAAAAGAATAAAGAGCAAAAGAATAAAGAGCAAAGCAATGATGAAAAGGTTGATTTAAAGGATATCGAAAAACATAAAAGTCCTAAGTATGTATTGACTGCTGGATTGATATGTGGTGCCATATTGTTTACGGGAGCATCACTGCAACAAATAGGTATCAATTATACTACGGCTGGAAAAGCAGCCTTTGTTACTGGGATGTACATAGTGTTGGTACCAATTTTCGGGTTGTTTATAAAAAAGCGTGTTGGCCTTTTTGCTGCTATTGGAGCGGTTGTTGCAATTATAGGCTTGTTCTTTCTTTGTATTGGGGAAGAGTTTACAATATCAAAAGGGGATTGGCTGCAATTAGTGGGCGCTGTTTTTTGGGCACTACATATACTTGTAATAGACCATTTTTCCAAAAAGGTGGATGCACTAAAACTTTCCTCCATACAATTTGCAGTATGTGGAATACTCAGCCTTATAGTGGCAGTTGTAACAGAGACTATTAGTATGTCAGCAATTTTGCAGGCTGCAACTCCTATTTTATATGGTGGATTTTGCTCAGTTGGAATTGCGTATACGCTACAGGTTTTTGCGCAAAAAAATGCCAATCCAAGCCATGCTGCAATCATTATGAGCACAGAATCACTGTTTGCAGTAATTGGCGGTGCATTGCTGCTAAATGAAGTTCTTCTTGAAAGGCAGATTTTAGGCTGTGCGC
>JAEZFR010000182.1 GCA_023417285.1 Bacillota bacterium | reverse complement strand
ACAATTTTCATATATATTAGCATAGAGCTTACTTATCTTAATGTAATTTCTATTGCTCCATACATAAATTCTGGTCGTATGCTATGCAATTGTCAAATGAGCCACTCGATGTATTATCGCAAATCCTCAATAAACAGCACTTATTGAGGATTTTAAGGGTTAAAATTAATATCGTAATCGTAATTAATAACATGCATCTAATAAAAGATGTGTTTTGTTAATTATTTATCAATATACACAAAAGAAAAACCGCTATTATTTAGCGGTCAATGCATCTGCAACTTTATCTATTGCCTTTTTATTTGTCTTATCAAACATATGTGTATATATTTGGCTTGTAGTACCTATCTGAGAATGTCCTAAAGCCTTGCTAATATCATATAAACTAATTCCTATATCATTCGCTATGCTTGCAAAAGTATGTCTTAAATCGTGCAATCTAAGCGGTGGAAGTTTATTATCATCAATAATCTTTTTAAATAAATCACTCAAATAATTAGGTCTGTATGGCTCTCCATTTTCCCAAGCCATTACATAATTATTATTTATATATCCCTCTCCTAATAGGTTTCTTTGTTCTTGTTGCTTATCCTTAATAGTCTCTAGTAAGGTATTTATATCATTTGGTAAATGAAGCGTTCTATGTGAAGAACGATTTTTTGTACCTTTTTCAACTGTCTTTTTGCCTGCTTGTGTCCTAGCTTCAGAAATAGTAATAGTATTATTATCTAAGTCTATATTATCCCATTTAAGCCCTGCTATTTCTTCTCTTCTCAATCCTAGTATTCCTGCAAGTTTAACCACTATTTCCATGCGGTCATTTTCTACTATAGAGAATAAAGCTTTTAATTGTTCTAGTGAGTAAAAATTCTTTTCCTGCCTTTTCACCCTAATAGGTTCAATTTTATTAAGTGGATTTTTAAGAATTCTTTCTTCATCAACTGCTGCATTAAGAGTATCTTTTAAAATATCATAATGTTTTCTAATAGTATTCTGACTTAATCCATCAGCAATTTTACCACTAAAATACTTATTGATAATAGTGACATTTAGCTCTTGAATTTTGTATTTACCAAGCTTAGGTATTAGATGATTATTGATTATATTTTTATAGCCGTATAGCGTAGTTTCCTCACATTTTATGGCTTTTATATCATTAAGCCAATATGTAAGCCATTCTTCAAAAGTAGCCGAAGAGGGAAAGACTAAATTTTGTTTTATCTTATTTCCTTCAAATTTCTTTAATGCAGTTTGGGCATCCTTCTTCTTTTCAAAGGTCTGATTCTTTTTAATCCTCTTACCTGCACTATCTTTTCCATAATCAAATGATACGTAATATACTTTCTTTACATCATCATAAGCAATGTTTCTTTCAACTACTTTTCTTGCCATAATATCACCTCTTCATTAAGTCTACCTTAATGTGTACCTACAAATATTTACAGGGATATTTTAACACTTATTTCCTTGCTTGTCTACCTATTTGTCTACCTACTACCTTTAGATATGGCAAAAGCCGCTATATAAGCGGCTTTCATTGGTGGAGGCGAGGGGAGTCGAACCCCTGTCCGAAACCACATCCTCTAGAACTTCTACGGGTGTAGCCTGTAATTTGTGCAGAGTCCAGTATCCTTGGAGACAAGTCTCTTTTGGACTTGGATTCTACGTTTCCCTACGGTGGACCCCTACAGGCAGGGTGCCACTTTCAGTAGCCTTTAAGTTCCGATCCGGCTCAAGGCTACGGCCAAATCAGTTCTAGCATTTGACCTTCCTATGCAAAAGGGCTGACTTATCGACGCCAGTGCCCCCAGGTGCAGCAACCTGGGACTGACGGGCTGCCCTTAGGCAGCAGCTAAAGCGAAATTATCGTTTTTAGCGTTTAATTTTAGTTTCTCGTTTTTTAAGAGGCCTACGAGAATCCTCTACCCGCTTATCTAGTCTCAACAATCCCGTCGAAACCATTACGCCCCCATGTATAAATTTGATGCGTTTAGCATCTATTAAATTAACACATGAGTTATAAAACCCATATTAATTTTTCAAATGTTCATTTTTTCTTGCTTCAATATCAACCATTACCATAATAGCAACCATTATCTACTTAAGATTATTGCTCAGTTTAATACCTCTGCTGCTCCTTCAGCTTTCTGTCGATTTCTCGCTTTGCATCCTTTGCAGCAATATCATCGCGCTTGTCATAAAGCTTCTTGCCTCGCGCAACGCCTAACTCAATCTTCACCTTTCCGTGCTTCAGATAAGCTTGAACAGGTACTAGTGTTAATCCCTTTTGCTGAGTCAAACCAATAAGTCTGTTAATCTCAGCTCTATGCAATAGCAACTTTCTGTCTCTCAAGGGATCCTTATTGTATATGTTTCCCTGTTCATAGGGACTAATATGCATGCCACTTAGAATCACTTCACCATGCTCAATAGAAGCATAGCTTTCTTTGAGATTGAGCTTGCCTTGCCTGATTGATTTTACTTCAGTACCAGAAAGAACAATTCCTGCTTCAATCTTTTCTTCAATAAAATAATCATGATACGCTTTTTTGTTTTGAGCTACAACCTTAAATGATTCCTTAGCCATGTATTCTCCCGTCCTATCACACTTGAGCCAATGTTTACACCATAGAGTCAATCTTTACGCAAAGAGCCAACCTTTACAAAAGAGCAAACTTTACGCAAAGAGCCAACCTTTTAGCACAGATCCAAACG
>JAEZFR010000131.1 GCA_023417285.1 Bacillota bacterium | reverse complement strand
GTCATCTACCTACACTTCCTTTTCTGGGGTTATAAAGGAAATGAAGGTCGCAGTACCTGCCATTGTTGTAGCTATAACTGCAGGAGTAATACTGTTGTTAGTTAATTGCTTTATTTAGGGAGGTTGTTATGAGAGATAAATATATAAAAAATGTTTGCACCTTGAAACTTGATGATGCTGCTTGCACAGGCTGTGGGCGTTGTTTGGAGGTGTGCCCTCATGAGGTGTTTGTGCTGCAAGATAAAAAAGCAGTAATTACACAAAAAGATAATTGCATGGAGTGTGGGGCATGTGCGAAAAACTGTCCATTTAATGCAATCGATGTAAAGTCAGGTGTTGGGTGTGCGTATGCTGTTATTAAAGGATGGCTTTTGGGTACCGAGCCAACCTGTGATTGCTCAAGCGGGGATAGCGGAGGAAGCTGTTGCTAAACAGCAACGATAAGCAATGACACAGCATCTATAGAGTAACTATACAGCAACAATACAGCAACAATACAACAACGACACAACAACGACACACCATCAATACAGAGCTTATTCGGAAATACCAAAAGGTATTTCTTTCTTTATATACCTTTACAATATCCCGTTATGAGTTGAATTTAGTTCTGGAAAATAGTAATATTAAGTGAACATAAATTTAATAATATATGTAGCTTATATATTTTTCTACATAATCAGGAGGATAGAGTGAAAAAGATACTGGCATTTCTAAAGGATTATAAAAAGGAATGTGTTCTGGCACCACTCTTTAAAATGCTGGAGGCTTCTTTTGAATTATTAATTCCGCTTGTAGTTGCAGCAATAATCGACGTTGGCATTGCTAATTCTGACAAAAGCTATATCTATAAGATGTGCATCATAATGATAGCTTTAGGCATTGTTGGCCTTGTGACCTCGATTACAGCACAGTACTATTCGGCAAAGGCTGCAGTTGGCTTTGGCACTGAGCTTCGTCACTCGCTTTTTAAACACCTACAAAGCTTATCTTTTACCGAGTACGACACATTGGGCACATCAACTATGATAACAAGACTTACAAGTGACGTAAATCAGGCTCAAACCGGAGTTAATATGGTTTTGAGGTTATTTCTACGATCACCGTTTGTTGTATTTGGTGCTATGATAATGGCCTTTTTTATTGATGTTAAGTCAGGCTTTAATTTTGTTATTGCAATTATTTTGTTATCAATAGTGGTTTTCGGAATAATGGCATTGAGTATCCCTATGCTAAAAAAGGTACAAAAAAAGTTGGATGGAGTACTCAGTATTACGAGGGAAAACCTTACAGGAGTTCGTGTAATCAGGGCATTTTGTAAGGAAGAAGAGGAGATTAAAAGGTTTAAAGAGAGAAACAATGACCTAACCAGCCAACTCAAAAAGACAGGAAGTATATCGGCATTAACCAATCCTATTACTTACGTAATAATAAATCTAGCGATAGTTGCACTAATCTGGACGGGGGCAATTCAGGTAGACAATGGAATTCTTACTACCGGACAGGTTGTTGCTCTGTACAACTATATGTCTCAGATACTAGTGGAACTCATAAAGCTAGCCAATCTTATTGTAACTATAAACAAATCTATTGCTTGCAGCAATCGAATTGCTGAGGTTTTTGACATAAAATCCAGCATGGAGTATTCTGCTGAAGGTGATGCGAATATAAAAAATGGACAATCAGAAGGACGTGACTTAGGTAGCGCATCCGTGGACCAATGGAATAAAACAAATAGCAGCGAGGCAGCAGTTACATTTAATAACGTGAGCCTCAGGTATAAAAATGCAGCACAAGAAGCGCTTTCTGATATAAGCTTTACTGTTTTACCTGGACAGACTGTTGGCATAATAGGGGGAACGGGTTCAGGTAAAAGCTCAGTTGTACAGCTTATCCCCAGATTCTATGATGCAACCTGTGGAGAAGTACAGATAAATGGAATAAATGTTAAACAATATACCGCTGAGCAACTCACTCAAATGGTAGGCATTGTTATGCAAAAAGCAGTTCTTTTCAAAGGAAGTATTGCAAAGAATTTGGCATGGGGAAAGAAGAATGCTACCCACCAAGAAATGTTGGAGTCTACCGAGTTTGCACAAGCTAATGATGTACTGACAGCCAAAGGCGGACTTGATGCAATGCTTGAGCAGGGCGGGAAAAACCTGTCAGGCGGTCAGAGACAGAGACTTACAATTGCCAGAGCGCTTATAAGGAAACCAGAAATTTTAATATTGGATGATAGTGCATCAGCTCTTGATATGTCAACTGATGCAAAACTGCGTAAGGCAATTAAGCAGCTCAATTATAGACCTACAGTATTTATTGTTTCTCAAAGAACAGCGTCAATAAAGGATGCAGATAAAATAATAGTACTCGATGACGGTAAAATAGCTGGACAAGGCACACATGAGGAACTCCTAGAAAGCTGTGAGGTTTACCAGGAAATTTACTACTCACAGTATAGAAAGGGGGAAAAGGAAAATTGAGTACTCAATCCAAAACTACTGGGAATAAAGAATCCAAGAAAGAGTCTAAACTTGGGCAAAAAGGGTCCAAATTTATAAGTCAAAAGGATACGTTGATAAAGGTGCTCAAATATATGAAACGCTATTCCTGGCTCATAGTAATAACAATTTTACTTGCGGCTATAGTAGTAGCATTGACCCTTTATGTTCCCATTCTAATAGGTCATTCGATAGATTATATAGTTTATGAAAATGTTAATTTTGAAGCTATTTTCAAAATTTTAATGAAGTGTGCAATAATTATTGGTGCAACAGCTCTTGCCCAATGGGTTATGAATGTAATAAATAATAAAATCACATATCACATCGTGCGAGATATAAGGCAGGATGCATTTGAAAAGATAGAAAAATTGCCTTTGAATTATCTGGATAGTAAATCTTACGGTGAAACAGTGAGCAAGGTAATTTCTGATGTTGAACAATTTGCAGATGGACTGCTGTTGGGTTTCACCCAGCTTTTTACTGGTATTGCAACTATTGTAGGTACCCTATTATTTATGCTTTCTATAGACAAGGGTATTACTTTGCTGGTGGTATTGGTGACACCGCTATCGTTATTTGTAGCAAGCTTTATTGCAAAGCGTACCTATTCAATGTTCAAGCTTCAATCAGAGGCAAGAGGACAGCAAACTGCCATTATAGAAGAGATGATTGGAAATGCAAAGGTAGTAAAGGCTTATGGGCATGAACAAGAAGCCCTAGAAGAATTTGATGAAGTGAACAAGAAATTAGGGGAGTATGCACTGAGGGCAACATTTTTCTCATCAATAACCAATCCTGCTACCCGTTTTGTAAACGGAGTTGTATATGCCCTTGTAGGACTGGGGGGAGCACTTAGCGTAATTTCTGGCGGAATGACGGTGGGTTTACTGTCCAGTTTCTTGAGTTATGCAAATCAATATACTAAACCTTTTAATGAAATATCAGGAGTAGTTACAGAGTTTCAAAATGCTATTGCCTGTGCGGCTAGAATATTCGAACTGATAGAGGAAGAACCCCAGATAAAAGAGCCAGAGGACGCGCAAGACTTACAAAATGTTTCAGGACATGTAGAGTGTGATAATGTGGAGTTTTCATATTCACCTGATAAAAATCTGATAAAAAATTTCAATTTGAAGATTAAACCAGGGCAAAATGTGGCTATCGTTGGACCAACTGGATGTGGCAAAACCACTGTTATAAACCTTCTCATGCGCTTTTATGATGTAGATAGCGGAAGCATTAGCGTTGAAGGAAAGGATATCAGAAATTTAAAAAGAAAAAGTCTCAGAAAGAGTTTTGGTATGGTGCTGCAGGACACATGGCTTAAGCAAGGCACTATTCGTGACAATATAATAATGGGGAAGCCAGATGCAACTGATGAAGAAGTGATTTCCGCAGCAAAGGCTGCTCATGCTCATTCTTTTATAAAAAGGCTGCCCGATGGCTACAATACACAAATAGGAGAGGATGGAGGCATTCTTTCACAGGGGCAGAAACAGCTTTTATGTATTACTCGTGTTATGCTCTGCCTTCCGCCGATGCTGATTTTGGATGAGGCAACATCTTCTATTGATACTAGAACAGAAATGAAAATACAGAGTGCGTTTACAAAGCTAATGCAGGGCAGAACAAGCTTTATTGTGGCGCACCGCCTTTCCACCATTCAGAATGCTGATATCATTTTGGTTATGAAGGATGGGAACATAATTGAGCAAGGCAGTCATGATGAATTACTTGCCAATAAAGGATTCTATAGCGAGCTATATAATAGCTAGTAGGGCATAACAATAGCTAGTAGGACATAACAATAGCTAGCAAGAGCATAATATTAGCTACTAAGAACATAATAAAACCCAAGATGTAATAAATATTGGCACTCTTGGGTTTTTCATTTATTTATATCACTTTGCTGTGATAAGCTCTATGGCTAGAGTAATCTCTACTATCCCAAACCGCTACATATCTACTGTAAAGTGTAAACTTTATTTTATCTCAGCCTTCCTATAATGTAGCTTTTCCTCCATAATATAAGTCAGTAAGGCTTCACACCCTTCATAGACATCCTCATAGGTTTTGTCAAAATCCCCGGTATACCAAGGGTCGGCTATGTCTTGAGATTTTCCTGCAAAATCAAGCAATTTGCTAACCTTCTTGTCTTTATCCTGACCTACTATTCTTAGAATATTTGTAATATTTCTACTATCCATACCAATTAGGAAATCATAATTGGCATAATCTGATTTGCGCAATTG
>JAEZFR010000057.1 GCA_023417285.1 Bacillota bacterium | reverse complement strand
TAAATCAAATCCCACAAAAGACTTGCTTTTTGAGCTTTACTGCTTGGATTTTGGGATAAAATCTCCTCTGCGAGCTTCTCCGATTGTTCCCATTGCTGATTTGCATTATATGTCTCAACCTCGGCTACCTTTTTTGCATAATAGTTTATGCTGCTGTTGAAGCTATACGCCAAGCCACCTATAAATACTGCCACCAAAAGAATAGCTGATACAACTTTAATGGTTTTTGTACTCTTACTTGGTTTTGGCTCATATATCGCAGCCGAGCATAGCACACCACCCAGTAAACCGCCCAAATGAGCATGATTGTCGATCTGAGTATTCATGAAGCCATATGTTATATTGATTACTAATGTTGTAATAAGGTTAGCACCATAGCTGCTCTTTAGAAGTGCTGGTCTCTTTATTACAAAATACAGCAGTACTCCCATAAGCCCAAATAACGCACCTGAGGCTCCCACCGAACTATGTGTTGAAAACGCGAAGCTTGCAATGTTGCCCAGTATTCCCGATACAAAATACACAGCAACAAACTTCCCTCTGCCCATCAATCTTTCTACTTGACTTCCAACAATAAACAATGAATAACAGTTGACCATCAAATGTACTATATCACCATGTAGAAACATTGGTGTTATAAATCTAAAGTATTGTCCATCCAGGATTAGAGAGTTTACCTTTGAACCATATTGAATAAGCAGTTTTTGATACTCTAGCTGTGATTGGTTTGACATACTTGACAATATGAAGTAAACGATAATATTTATAGCAATAAATGCATATGTTATCCATGGTTTCTGAACCTTGTACGTTACCTCAAAGTCACTTTTTCTTTTTTCAATCAGCTTACTTATCTGCTCAGCAGTAACATTACTCTTTTGGTAATCCTTTTTTAGAAATTTTCCAATGGATTTTACAATTCCAGCATCATAATTAGGTACCGTGAAATGCTTAGTTACTCTTTTACTAGAAAGATTAACGCTAAAGCATTTCAAGAATTTTCTATCCTGTGTAAGCTCTATTTGCCCTTCCTCCAAAACCCTGATGTATTCCTCGGAAGGCTGATCTTTAAAAATGCACACCTTAAATATATAAGCATTTCTGCCCTGTATATTCTCTATAACCCGGGCGTCCTTTAGTAGCAATTGCCTGATTTGTTCAGGTGAATGTCTATCGCCATCAATCAATCCCAGCATTATTGAATTGCCCTGCTTTTCTCTTATCAAATAGATAGTACCGTCTTCGAAGTCAGGCACTTCATTTTCACCCGTTATTGGCAGGTAAAAATCCTTCTCCACCAAGTAATTGGTCAGTGAAACCATAAACTTATTATCCATCAATATATTTTCCTCCAACATTTACTGCTCCATACTTGTGTGCAACCTTCAAAACAGCTGCATTATCCTGCGGTATAATAACCCCTGCTCTACCCTTATATATTCTGAGTGCTGCATCAAGCTGCTCTGCATTATTAGTCTTTATGATAAAAGGCTGCTTCATATAGGTTTGAGCCTCACATACTGCATCTGCTAATAATCCTTCTCTCATGCCTTCTAATTGTGCCGAAATAATAGCCACATCACAATCAGAAGCCAAATCCATTGCATCATCAGTAATATCACTAATATCGTTGCCCTTTATCTCTATTACCCCAATTCCCGAAGCACTCAAGTCGTTAAATGCAATGCGTCTCACTGATGAAGTTATATAATCAATATTTAGCTGATGTTGTACAACCTCCAGCCCCTCAGCCGCTCTTTTTACAGCCTCTATATACAATGGAGTGGTTCCGCAGCATCCGCCTATAAGCCTTGCTCCTGATTTTACAAATTCCTGCGTATACTGAGAGAAGCTTTCGGGGGTTTCAGAGTAAACCAGCTTTCCGTCAATAGTCTCAGGCATTCCGGCATTTGGTTTCATGCTAAACGGTATTCCAACATTTTGGTAGCATTTTGCTATTTTCAACATATGTTCTGCACCAAACGAGCAATTAGTACCCACCAAGGTTGCACCCATTGAACAAAGAATAATTGCGCATATTTCGGGTTCAGTACCCATCAAGGTTTTGCCGTTCTTTTCATAGGACATTGAGCATATTACAGGTAAATCGGTATTTTCCAAAACAGCTAAGAGAGCAATTCTCATCTCAGCGACATCGGTAAAGGTCTCAAGAGTTATCATATCCGCCCCGCCATCTCGAAGTGCAATTACCTGCTCTTTGAAGGTGTCGTATGCCAAATCAAAGGTAAGTTCACCAAATGGTTCTAACAATTTACCAAGGGGACCCACCGAAGCAGATACCCTGCCCTTTTGCTGCATGATATCCTTAGCCATTTTTACTGCGTCATAATTTATTTTATATAGCTTATCTTGAAGCTTATATTCTGTCAGCTTGATTCTATTTGATTGAAAGGTATTTGTTTGAATAATATCTGACCCTGCATCCCTATATGCCTTATATATTTCCGACACAATTTCAGGACGGCTTATATTCCACTCTTCTGGACATTGTCCTTTTGGAAGGCCGTTTTTTTGGAGCATAACCCCCATGGAACCGTCAAAGATAAGTATTTTGTTTTGAATATCATTTACAAAAGACATATAGCACCTCTTAAATCTTTATTTTTATTTATAGCTCACTCTATAAAAATATTTCAGCAGCTAAATTATACATTAATAAGCTAGTAATCTAGCCAAGTTATACATTACTAAGCTAATAGTCTAGCCAAGTTATATATTACTAAGCTACTAATCTAGCTAAGTTATACATTAATAAGCTACCATCTTGCTTTAGCTAATTAATTTAGCTAGATCCAGGTCCATACCTTATAAATCATAGCACAAAAGCTGTCCCAGCGTCAAAAACATGCTAAGGAATAAGCCAAAGCCTCCCAACCCACCATTTGTAGTACAAATACAAATCTTGGCGGTTAGAAGGCCCTAATCTTTAACAAAATATTTACTTTCTCCGTGTAAAGGCAATTTAATTATCATAGGATAAATAAATCATCATATGACACTTAATTATCATAAGATACTTAACAACATAAGACACTTAACTATCACAAGAAATATAATCAAGCGGTTTCAATAGCCGCAGCGTCCTGTAGGCCCAACTCAACAATTGCATTTTCACGCATCTTGTATTTCTGAATCTTACCGCTTGCAGTCATTGGGAAGCTCTCCATAAATTTCACATACTTAGGAGTCTTGTGCCTAGCCATGTTTGCTTTGACAGCATTTTTGATATCGTCTTCTGTCATTGCAATACCTTCCTTTAGTATTACACAAGCCATTATTTCTTCACCATACTGCTTTGAAGGAACTCCAATAACCTGAACGTCTTTAACCTGTGGCAAGGTGTAAATAAACTCTTCTATTTCCTTTGGATAAATATTTTCACCGCCACGAATAATCATATCCTTTATTCTGCCAGTAATCTTGTAGTATCCGTGTTCATCCTTTGTAGCAAGGTCCCCGGTATGCAGCCAGCCGTCCTCATCTATTGCCTGTGCTGTAGCCTCCGGCATATTGTAATAGCCCTTCATTATATTATATCCCCTTGCAACAAATTCCCCTGCAACACCAGCAGGAACTTCCTGATTTGTTTCAGGATCAATAACCTTACATTCTATAAAAGGTAGCGCACGGCCTACTGTTGCAACTCTCAACTCCAAACTGTCGTCCGTTCTAGTCTGTGTACAAACAGGTGATGCCTCAGTTTGACCAAATGCAATGGTGATTTCTTTCATATTCATTTTATCAACAACCTCCTGCATTACCTTGACAGGACAAGGCGAACCCGCCATTATACCCGTTCTCAAAGTTGAGAAGTCGTAGTTATTGAACTCTGGGTGCTCCAGCATTGCAATAAACATTGTGGGTACCCCATGTACTGCTGTACAGCGCTCAGTCTGCAAAGCATGCATTACCTTCTTTGGATTGTATGCATCAATAGGAACCATAGTAGTACCATGTGTAACAGATGCCATTATTGCAAGCACAAGCCCAAAGCAGTGGAAAAATGGAACAGGTATGCAGAGCTTATCTTCATGAGTAAACTTCATGCAATCTCCTATGCACCTTCCGTTGTTAACTATATTGTAATGAGTGAGCATTACACCCTTCGGAAAACCGGTGGTTCCTGAGGTGTACTGCATGTTTATAACATCATGATAATCAAGCGAGTTGCTAATGGCATACAATTCTTCATCAGAAATGTCTGCGCCCATTTCAATAAAATCACTCCATCGAAGCATTCCAGGATATTTTTCGTCACAAGCATTTATTATATTTTTGAGGTAAGGTAAATTCTCATTCTTAAAATTGCCCGGCTCAGAGTCTTTGAGATCAGGGCAAAGCTCGTTTAATATCTCTATGTAATGAGAATCCTTAAAGCCTTCCATAAGAACGAGTGTACTTGAATCGGATTGCTTGAGCAGGTATTCAAGTTCAAAGACCTTGTAATTGGTATTTACAGTTACCAAAACCGCACCAATCTTAGATGTAGCAAAAAGCGTAATTATCCATTCAGGAATATTAGTAGCCCATATTGCAACGTGTTCTCCCTTTTTTACTCCTAACTTCATAAAGCTTTTTGCAACCTTGTTGCATATGTCATTAAACTCTTTGTATGTCTTTCGAAATGGCCTATCAGTATAGAGTACACAGTCATGATCAGGGTATCTCTCTGCCATTTCATCCAATAATTTTCCGACTGTAATCTCCATTAGCTTTTCCATATTCATCATCCTTTCAAGTTAAAATTGCTAAATTCATAAAAGTAAAAAAATAAAAAATAAAAGCCCTTCATCTCATTAGTTGAGACGAAAGGCTTGTTTTCCGCGGTACCACTCAAATTAATCCCTCAAAAGAGGAATTCTCTCTAAATCATATAACGGTGATAACCGTTTCGGCCTATAAAATCATTCAGCCAAAATACTCCTGGGCGAGCTTCAACCTCCATAAACACTGCCTTCCACCAAAGTGGCAGCTCTCTTTAGATGTATTTACAGTTTACTATTCCCATTCAACGTAGATTTTTATGAAATTATTAATATAATACTATGCCGGTATAATGAGTGTCAATACCCTATTTATGGAGATATTATCAAAAGAAAATATCCTCTTGGGCATTTTTATGTATGTAACCTTTAGCATTCATTATGTATGTAACCTTTATAAAGAGTTTATGATATCAAGGCACCTTCAATTTCTAATATTATGCTTCAAAGCATAAATCGCTGCTTGTGTTCTATCATTAACCTCTAGCTTTTTGAATATGTTTGATATATGATTCTTTACAGTTTTTTCGCTAATATAGAGCTTATGTGCAATCTCTTTATTAATCATGCCTTCGGTAATCAATAACAAAACTTCTATCTCTCTATTTGTTAAATTGTTTGCAAAGTGTCTCTCCTTATCAGAAAGAGTTACCCTGTTTAATTCTTTAACAAGCTCTCCTGTCATATTGGGCTGAATATACGTTTGATTTTTATAAACGCTCCTAATAGCTTCGATAAGCACAGAAGATTCAGCGTCCTTAATAACGTAGCCTTCACACCCCATTTGTAGAGTTTTGAAAAGGTATTCTCTGTCTTGGTGCAGAGTTAATACGATAATCTTGTAGTTACTGTCTTCTTCCTTTAGAGTTTTGATAGCCTGTATGCCATTAGTTCCAGGCATATTAATATCCATAAGTATAACGTCCGGGCGCTCTTTTCGAGCTAAATTGATAGCTTCTTCGCCATTTGATGCCTGTGCAACAACAAACATGTCGTCTTCTAGTTCAATTATTGTTTTTAATCCCTGTCTAACCATTGCATGATCATCCGCGATTAATACTCTTACTTTGTTCATTTATTAATGTCCTCCTCATCATCAATAAGCGGGATGCATATTTTCAGTCTCGTGCCAACATTCTTGGTAGACGTTATTTCAATCTCACCATCAAGTAAAGCTACACGCTCTTTCATACTGATTAAGCCAAAACCTCCTGGCGAATCCATACTGCTTATTTTTACATTATTGGTATCAAAGCCTATTCCATTATCTACAATATGTATGCGTAGTTTATTATTAACACACTCAATAATAATAGATGCATTTTGAGCCTTTGAATGCTTAAGTATATTATTCAAAGCCTCTTGAACAATTCTAAAAACAGTTAGCGATATCCCAGGGTCCAAGTCTTTTTTAATCCCAGTTGCCCTTAGATTTATATCAATAAATGTTTCCTCTTTAAAAGAAATAACATATCTTTCAAGAGTTGGCAACAGACCTAGGTCATCTAATGCCATAGGTCTCAAGTTGTATATTATCTTTCTAACCTCCTGCAGACTATCCCTCATTACCGTTTTTAGAACCTGCAATTCTTTCCTTGCGTCCTCTATATTTTTATCAAGTAACTTCTCGCAAATTTCAGCCTTAATAACAATATTTGACATTGATTGAGCAGGGCCATCATGAATATCTCTAGCTACTCTTTTGCGCTCCTCTTCCTGAGCTTTAATAATCTTAAGTCCTAAAAATTGCTTTTGCTGTAAATCATCTAGGTGTTCACCCACAGATTTTAGATCACTGCTAAGGTAATTCAGAGCCACACTCACATGGCCTGCAAGATTATCCGCTCTTTCTAGGGTTTTCAATAAGTCCTTAATTCTTATTTCAAGATCATTACGTTGTCTAATAAGAAAACTTTCCTGCTCTCTTTTTACAGCGAGCTCTACTCTTAGATTATCAGCCTGCTGATAAGCCTCCGCCAAATCTTCCTGAGTAAATTTTCCAAAGTCTTTATTTACAAGGTACAGTCTTCTTCGGCTATTTTTCAGCTCACACTCTAACTTATCAATGGAAGCGGATATTCCCCTTACCTGTTCCCTAAGTACCTTAAATTCCTCTTCAAGTCTGGCGCACTCCTTTCTTGAATTTTCAGCTATTTCAACAATCTCTTTTTTCCCTGATTCCAAAGCTTTGATAGTTTTGTCAAGTATCTCATCCATTTGAGCAGTATTAACTTTGAAATTTTGCATGAAAAATAGTCCTTTCAAAAAAGTATGTAATATTACATTTATTCTACAAAACATTGCAAAAACCTGCAATACTTAAGATTTCCATAATATAAGTCCAGTTTTATATAAATTTTACAAGTAATACTTAAAAAACTAAGGCCAAAATCTAAAATTACGCAATACAGGACCTAATATAAAAATGTAAAAAAATACAATTAAAATTTTAGCAAATTATTATTGACATATATAATAAATGCTCTTATAATAAATATCGTGCTTGCGGGCACAACAAATTATTATTGATATGCGCTATTAGCTCAGTTGGTAGAGCACCTGACTCTTAATCAGGGTGTCCCGGGTTCGAATCCCT
>JAEZFR010000043.1 GCA_023417285.1 Bacillota bacterium | reverse complement strand
GTCCTATGCAAGGCTCTATATTAATGGGGATTATGTAGCACAACACTTTGGAGGCTATACACCTTTTGTTGTTGACATATCATCACATGTAACCTGCGGGGGATCAAACATTATTACTGTGGAGTGCGACTCAACTGAGAGAGATGATATCCCTCCGTTCGGAAATGTCATTGATTATCTTACTTATGGCGGAATATATAGAGAAGCTTGGCTAGATGTAAGAAACAAGGCACATATAAAGGACGTGTTTATAAAAACGTCTCAGGTAAGGGCTAAGGCCAAGGTAATGGATATAGACGTAGAGCTTTTTTATGATGTAGAAGACTATGTTGCAAATTTTAAGATCCTCGATAAGGATAATAATATTGTGAGTGCATTTAACTACAAGAATGGGGGACAGCGGTTTAATATATGTGGATCGATAGAAAATGTTCAGGCCTGGAACATTGATTGCCCATATCTATATACACTTAATGTGCAGCTGGTATGTAACGGAGAGATTCTAGATGAAGTTGATCAGAGATTTGGATTTAGAGAGATATTATTTAAGCAGGACGGGTTTTATCTTAACGGAATAAAGATTAAGCTCAGAGGGCTAAATAGGCATCAATCCTTCCCGTATGTAGGGTATGCTATGCCGAAATCTGCACAGGTAAAGGATGCAGACATCCTAAAATATGAGCTTGGGGTAAATATTGTAAGAACCTCACACTATCCTCAGTCCAGGCACTTTCTCGATAGATGTGATGAAATAGGACTGTTGGTGTTAGAAGAGATACCAGGCTGGCAGCATATTGGAGACTCTAGATGGAAAAATGTTGCCTGTGAAAATGTAAAAGAAATGATTTTACGCGATAGAAACCATCCCTCCATTATTATGTGGGGAGTAAGGATAAACGAATCCCCAGACTGTGATGAGTTTTATAGGGTTACCAATCAGATAGCTCATTCAATGGATAACACTAGACCGACAGGTGGGGTAAGAAACTTAAAAAATAGTCATTTATTTGAGGATGTATACACATATAATGACTTTATCCACAAAGGAGATAATGAGGCACTGGATCAACCTATACAGGTTATGGGTGTTGAAGCACCTTACCTTGTTACAGAGCACAATGGGCACATGTTCCCTACTAAGAGCTATGACAATGAAGAGAAGAGACTTGAGCATGCGCTAAGGCACACAAGAGTTATAGATAAAATGATGGGTAGTGATAGAATATCTGGTGCAATAGGCTGGTGCGCATTCGATTACAATACACATAAGGATTTCGGCTCGGGCGACCGAATCTGCTACCATGGAGTTTGTGATATGTTCAGGATACCAAAGATGGCGGCGTATATTTATGCTGCTCAGCAGAGGAGGGAGCCTGTACTTGAAGTTTCCTCAACCATGGACATCGGTGAGCACCCTGCTGGTGAAATCGGGACATTATATGCATTCACAAATTGTGATTATATTAAGCTATACAAGGACGATGATTATATAAACACATTTTATGCAGACCGAAAAAACTTCCCTAATATTGCATTTGCCCCTGTTAAAATAGATGACTTTATTGGGGATTTGCTGGAGAAGAAGGAAGGCTTCAGTAAAAAAGACTGCAGGACCATTAAGGAAATCTTGAGTGCTGCCAGAAAACACGGCCCCAATATACCGTTTAGGTACAAGGTACAAATGAATAGGATTATGAAACTATACAAACTTACTTATGAGGATTGTACAAAGCTTTTTAACAAGTATGTAGGCAATTGGGGCGGACAAATGGTAACTTTCAGGTTCGAAGGCTACATGGGGGATAACTTGGTAAAAACCATAACTAGAAGTACAGTTTCTAAAACCCATCTGGAGATGATTGCAGATAATAATGTTCTCATAGAAGCGGATACTTATGATGTTACCAGGATTGTACTAAAGGCAAAGGACGAATTTGGAAACGTATTGCCTTTTGCAAGTGACGCAATGAATATAGAGGTTAGTGGTCCGGCTGAAATTATTGGGCCAAAATGCATAGCTCTTATGGGTGGGGTTTATGCCTTCTGGGTAAAAACAAAGGGGCAATCTGGAACTGCAATAGTTTCTGTAAACTCTCAGAAGTATGGCAATAAATATTTGCACATTGACATTATAAAACAATAGCTAAAGATAGATTTAAATAATAAAAGTTACCATTAATGTGGTGACTTTTTTATTATTTACAGGAAATTAATAATAAGTTAACGTTTTGTTAATTGTATTTAGTTGAAAAGATTACAATTAATGGTAAAATATTATTATTTAAGAATACTAAGGTGGGTTATGCATAGTGGATTAGCCATAATGATATTTTACTCAATAGGTACTATTACATATATGTTCCTTTGTCTTGATATAAAGCATAAGGCAATAAGCCTTTATTCCATAAGCATGGTGTTTTTAATCATTTCTTCTGCTATGTATGTCATAAACACCCAACTTAATTTCGAGGCTATATTTATTTTGAGTTACTTATTTTTTTCACTTAGTATTTATGTCGCTTTAATGGCGATTGATTTAGTTCTTGAAATTAATAACTTTTCCAAGGTTAGTATTTTTTTCATATCGCTTATATTAATAAATCTATTTTTGTCCATCATAGGTTTAGACTTAACCTTATTTATTATTAAAGTAATGTTTATGATATTGTTTTGCTTATATGGACTAATTGGTTTGAGAAGAAAATACCTTAACAGATATGAAAGGTTGTTAAGCTGTTCATTGACTATTTTGCCATTATTTCAAATAGTATGGTTTATACTGGCTAATGTATTATACTTAAAGATATACTTCTGGGATATTTTGGAGTATTTTGTCCAGAGCGCTATATTTGCACTGCTCATTGCATTTGTATTAATGGAATATGAAAAGAAGCAGCTAGAGTTAAAGCTAGTACAAGCTGAGGAAATAGCACTTGAGTCTCAATTGAACGACAAGACCAAAACGGAGTATTATGCTTCAATCTCACATGAATTCAGAACACCAGTCAATGTAATTTATAGTACTGTTCAACTAATTGAATCAAAATTGAAAAACTCTACACAGGAGATAAAGAGCAATGATTTTGAAAGGTATTTTAGTAGCATAAGGAGTAATTGCTCTAGGATACTACAGCTTGTTAACCATGTAATTGATATGGACAAGTTGCAGTGTGGCCTACTGGAGTTAGAGCTATCAAGATGTAATATACTTGAGGTAATAGAAAATGTAATAATAAATATTAATTTATATGCCTCTACACAGGGAAAACAAGTAGAGCTATGTTGTGAACAGAAGGAGATAATTTCATACTTTGATAAGCAAAAGATTGAAAGCATAATACTCAATCTTCTCTCAAATTCTATTAAATATTCTTATTGCACGAATTGTATAACGGTAGGCGTTGAACAAATAAACAGAGAAGTATGTATAACTATTAC
>JAEZFR010000483.1 GCA_023417285.1 Bacillota bacterium | reverse complement strand
TTGGAAGCCCGTATTGTGCTGCGATACTCTCTGAAAAATTAAGCCCTAAGTAAGGTCTCTTTATCTTACCAAACTTCTCAAAATGCTTTATGGCATATTGTACTGTATCGATAGGGATGGAGAAGCTCAAGCCCTCTACTCCATATCCTATAAATTTTACAGAGTTAATACCTATTACCTGCCCTTGCATATTCACCAGTGGACCACCACTATTGCCACCATTAATAGCAGTATCCGACTGAATAAATCTGTACTCACCACCTGCCACTCTATTCATTCCGCTTACTATCCCCCTAGTAGCAGAATTTCTAAGGCTGAAAGAAAGAGGTGTACCTATTGCTACAACCTCCTGACCAACGGTTACTTTGTTTATATCCCCAAAAGTAGCCGGTGTAAGCCCACCTTTGTCAATCTTTATAGTTGCAAGGTCCAACTTTTCATCTATAGCCTTTAACCTTGCCTTGTAAGGCTTGCTGTTTGAGAGTACAACCACGATACTTTCCATATCTTTGACAACATGGGCATTAGTAACTATGTATCCGTCCGAACGATAAATCACTCCTGTTCCAAATACCAGGTTGTCTGTCATTTCATTATAATCAGTGCTACTTTCTTTTAGCTTCCCGATAATTCCAACTACTGAAGGTGACACCTTTGAGACTATATTTGAGATATTATTAGTTGATATGGATACGTTCTGTGAGGTATTGCTAATAGTTAGCCCTTCTACTAAATTTAGAGCATCTAATGCTATATAGGTTTTGCCGTCTATAGTTTTAACATTGCCCATAGTTTGCTTGCCATCAATGGTAAGACTAATAATGCTTGTTGAAGCATAAACATTAGTAACAAAAAGCAATGTTGCAATGATTCCAGCACAAGTAATCTTAAAACCTAATCTTTTATTCATACTTTTGACCCCTTCTCAAAGCTTGTAAATGATTACAATTTGGTCTTAATTATACCATATATTAATGCTAATTTATAAAATTAAAAGTTACAAAAATAATATTTGTGGTATATTTAAATATATGCAAATTTTACCTATGGGTAAAGAACAGCCTAATATAGCTAGCAAATACGACGAGGTTTATGGGGAGTGATTATTATGTTTTATCAGGAAAGATATCAAACAGGAGAACTAAAAAAGATTATTTTAGATATGCAAAATGGACTTATTCCATGTATGGATGTAGATGATTCTGAAGAACTCAACTGGTTTATTGGTAAGCTTGAAGCAAATGGATTATACAAGGTAGTTGACCAGCAATACGATGTCAACGCTAGGGATAGAGTAAATGAGCCGGAATTCGAGTATAGAATCTCATTTTACAGTTCTCCTATTACTGTACAAGAAGCACAGGATAAAAAGCTTATGTTTTTGGATGTTTATTTTGAACCTATTATTGACAGAACCTATGATCCATGCGGTGAAATGTAAAAAAGAGCTTACGCTCTTTTTTTTTACTCAACTTCTTTTTACAAGAAAATCAACACATATAAATACATAAACAAGGGACATAAAGCAAGGACGGAAATACTCCGTCCTCCCCTTTTGCTTTTATGAAAAAGTAATTTGTATTTTCTTAAGTAATAAATAACAGTTACCTAAACTGCATTGTGAACAAATGATGCAATGCTACATAATGGTATATCAGTTACAGATCCTACATTATAAATAGGGTTGGATACCATATTCCCAGACATATATCCAGGCATACAGCCACCCATACCACCAGACATACAGCCGCCCATACCTCCAGTCATCATGCCGCAGCCACCCATGTAACCCATATCATTCATTTCATAAGAGCCACATCCGTTGCCCAGGGCACAACCTGGAGCTGGACCAATACTGGTAATCAGCCTTACAAAGCTATCATTTACGCCAAGTATAACGCCTGTGAAGCCACAGCCTGATTGTCCTCCACTCTTAGTAAAAATAGTTACTGTTTGACCAATGTATTTAGCCATTAAGTGGCTCAAATTATCATTACAGCCACTGTTGCAATTGTTACAACACTCTCCCATATAAAACTCCTTTCATGATTAGTACTGCACTCCTGTTATAACTTATGTTAACTCTATAAAAAATGTTACTACATAAGTAAAATTATTTAGTTATTTAGTATACTATTTATTGAAACCAAAAAAGGCATTAAGAATAGGATTGTCATTTATTGACTCAATCACTATCTCAATACCTTTACTCTAAAACATTTTTAAAACAAATCAGTAAACACGTTTAGTACGTCTTGCTAAATGCTTATTTTTTTGCTAATTTGATTAATTAATCTGTTCTATAATCCTATATTCCCCTCAATCCAATGCTGTCTGCAAAGACTGATGTACTTATCATTTCCACCTAGTAAAACCTGTTCTCCGTTCTTTATTATCTTGCCATTCTCAAATCTTCCATTCATTATAGCTTTTTTACCGCACCAACAGATTGTTTTAACCTCTTCTATAGTATCCGCCCATGCCAAAAGCCATTGGCTACCCTCAAATAATTCACCTCTAAAATCGGTACGTAGCCCATAACAAATAACAGGAATATTTTTCTGATCCACCAAACACGTTAGCTCATAAACCTGCTGCTTTGTGAGAAACTGGGCCTCATCAACGATAACACAGCTAACATTTCCCATTTCCTTTAAGCAACCTGTTATTATCTCAACAATATTGCTATTCTTATTTACTACCGTACATTCCTCTGACAAACCTGCTCTAGATTTTATAGTGCAGAAGCCATCTCTAATATCTGTTGAAGGCTTCAATAAAATTACCTTTTGACTACGTTCTTCATAATTGTACTTAACCATTAGTGCATTTGCTGTCTTTGAGCTATTCATTGCACCATACCTAAAATACAGCTTGGCCATAATTCCCCCAAATAAATTTATTGCTTTCTGCAGTGTGAACACAGTCCATAAAATTTAACTCTGTGATTCTTAACAAGAAAGCCGTTTTTAATTAATATTTGCTCCTCCAAGGAGTCTAACAAATCGTCCTCAACCTCAGATACACTTCCACAAAGCTCGCAAATCAAGTGGTGGTGTCTATGATCCTCATTTGGACGCACAAGCTCGTAACGACTAAAACCATCATCAAAATCAAGCTTATGTACTAATCTAAGCTTATCTAGTAAAATCATTGTCCTGTAGACAGTAGCCAGACCTATCTCCGGATGCTCAGCTTTAACAATGTTAAATAACTCCTCAGTACTCACATGCTTTCCGGCACATTGAACCAAAGAATCCAGAACAGCCGCTCTCTGCCCAGTGTATTTATACCCTGACTCCTTAAGCTTTTGCTTTAAAAAGCAATTGTCCTCAGTCTGCAAGGAAAACTCCCCTTTCAGCTTTTTTACATCCCTTTAGAAGTGAACACCCCTTACAATTTTCACATTTAATGTAATTTGTATTTATTTTACCACATCTAGGGCAGGTTGTAGCTATATTTTTATCATCTGGAATAATATACTCATATTTACATTGTTCACATACGATTTTCATAATATAACCCCCTACTAGATTATTACCATTGCCAATAAGCCCCCCACCAGGAATGCTATTGCAAAGCTTCCAAGCCATATTGCAGTAGCCTCTAATTTAGAGCGTTCTTTGAATATCATTATAATAGCTGCTACACATGGCACAAAAAGAGTAATAGTTATAAGAGAAACTAGCATTTGACCGCTTGTCATGGCAATATGACTTAGACCTGCTGCCCCAAAGTCTCTCCTTATGATACCCATAATAAATACCACTGCAGTTTCTGCAGGCAGCTTAAGCCAGTCTGTAACGAGAGGTGCTATAAAACTCTCTATAGTATCTAGTGCACCTGTAAACTGCAATACTGTAATAATAATTGACCCAAGTGCAAATATAGGTGTTGCCTCGATTAAGAAACCCTTTGATTTCATATAGGTCTTTTTTATAACATTTTTAGAAATTGGCATTCTTACTGGGGGCAAATCAATAAAAAGCTGAGTGGATTCACCCGGAAGAACTTTATTCAAAGCCCGCCCCGAAACGCCGAAAATCGCAAGTAGTATCATAGTATATGCAATTATATAGGGTAGCCCCAGTGGAGATAAAAGCCCAATTATGACTCCGAACTGCGCTGAACAGGGTATGGTCAAGCCTAAAAGGAAGGTTGCAATAACTCTTTCCCTTTTAGAACCTAAAAGCCTGGTGGTCATAGTTGCCATTGTTACACAGCCAAATCCTAAAATTATAGGAATAATTGCTCTGCCATTTAATCCTACTTTTGAGAGTGACTTATCTGAAAGTACTGCTATTCGTGGCAATAAGCCAGAGTCCTCGAGTAACGACATTAACAAATAGAACCCCACTGTCAAGGGCAATAATAATCCAAAAATATAAGTTGGCGTCATAGTCAGAAGACCAAACTCTCCAAATAAAAGGCTTCCAAAAAAATTATCGGTAGGTATAAAGCTAAAAACATTTAAAATAAAGCTCTTGTACCAACCGTCCATTACAGTGCCTTCTGTGAAATCAACAACCCATTGTGCAATAAATACACCAATAAACCAAAACATTGCAACAAGGATAATTGCTAATATTGGTAATCCTGTTAATGGCCTAAGCATAAGTCTTCCTAGCTTTGTGGAAAAGCTGGTACCCTTATTTGTATCTGAAACAACATTTTCAATAATATAGTCAACTCTTTGTCTTCTATTCCTATAAATTTCATCTCTTTGTCCAGTAATCTTGCAATGGTTTCTACCGGCCACAATTTCATCGTCCTCTAATATGAGAAGTGTCTCCGCTTCTGAAATGTCTCCCCTAGCATATTCCTCAATCTTTTTCTGCAGCCCTTCCGTTTTAATTCCTTTTTTTGCTTTAGCAATATTCTTTTTTACATCATTTATTCCTGTTCCCTTAAGCGCTGATGTCAAAAATACAGGAACTCCCAATAGTTCAGACAGCTTACTCCCATCAATAATAATGC
>JAEZFR010000447.1 GCA_023417285.1 Bacillota bacterium | reverse complement strand
CCTGGTACAACATCCTCAACAGATGCATTATGGCCGTATGGACCTACTCCGGTATTATTTAATAAAAACTCGTAGAAGTTTGTCACTGCCGTCCATGCAGGGGCTCTGCTGTTAACTGAATAGTAATACCAACCAGTATATAGCTTTGGATTCATTACTCCTGTGCCTGCATAAAGGCACTGAGACAAGAAATTGGTACAGTCACCACCAATTTTTTCAAAATCATAATATGCAGGATTTCGAGATAATGCCCATTTCTTTGCATAATCAAGAGCCTTTGGCCTGTTATATCCTGATTCAACAAACATTTTCACTCACCTAGATTATTACTAGTAATATCCTGTATTATTTTATTATTTTGGGAGTGTTACTGTGAATGTTGTTTTTCCGCCAAAACTTGTAACACTAATGGTACCGGAATGCTGATTAACAATTGTTTTAGCTATAGATAGGCCGAGGCCATGGCCTCCGGTGTGTCTGTCTCTCGACTTATCTACTCTATAGAAACGTTCAAATATTTTATCTTTCTCCGAAGCAGGAATTTCATTTCCTGTATTTGTTACACTGAGGTTTATATGTCCCTTATCACCAGTTTTATTGAGGCTTACGCTGATAGAACCGCCTCTGTCAGTATTTTTCATGGCATTGTCAAGTAAAATAATTACGACCTGCTTTAGTCTTTCTTCATTTCCTGTTGCTGTTATTCCATCTGCAATTTCCATGTTAAGTACCATGCCCGCTTCAAAAATCATATACTCAAAAGGAAGACATGCGCTAATTACCATCTGGCTTAAGTCGAATTGAGTTTTTTGGAATGTGTCTTCGGAGTTATCTACCTTTGCTAGATAAAGAAGGTCATTTACTAATTTGGACATTCTCTCAGCTTCCGATTTTATATATTGTAACCATTTCTTCTGACTCTCAACAGTTGCATTTTGATTAGAAAGCACGACATCCGCATTTGTAGAGATTATGGTTAATGGCGTTCTTAGCTCATGTGATGCATCAGCAACAAACTGCCGCTGTTTATCCCAAGCCTTCCCAATAGGCTTTACTGCCCACTTGGCCAAGAAGATACTTAAAATAAGCAATACTGTTGTGCTTAATAGTCCAATCACTAGACTCACGATGAGAAGGTTATTTAACGTTGCTATCTCCATGCTGCGATCCATATAAATTAAGTACTTACCATCGGGCCTTATCGCTCTTAAGTATCTATATTCTGTTTCATTTATTTCAATAATACCAAATTCCTTTCTTCCCTTTAATGCACTATCTACAGCATTTAGAATTAACTCTGAATCAGTAGAAAGACTCATTACAGAAAAAACAGCGGAAACAGCATTTTGATTGTCAAGCTTAACTACAAAGGAGTTCCTCATCATGGCATTGTTATACGGAGTAGGAAGCTTTGGACCATTACTAGGGAAAACATCCAAGGGTGGTCTGTCAGGTGTAAAACCCGTACTCTGTGACAGCCCTTCCATTAGCATTCTGGATTGATTCTCACCAGATTTATACATAAGATAATAAATACCGCTGAAGATAGCAAGCAGCACTGCTAGTAGCAGTGCCATATTAACTATAATAAATCTTAGCCTAAGTTTTTTAAGCATTATCATTTACCCCCAAACTATAACCAGCGCCTCTAATAGTTTTTATATTAACCGAGGATCCCAGATAGCTTAACTTCTTGCGTAGAAATGAGATATATACCTCAACATTATTATACTCCGCGTCAGAATCATAGCCCCATATTTTCTCTATCATATCTTCTTTACTTACAATCCTGCTACCATTGTTGATAAGGTATTCCATGATTCTGAATTCCTTGAGACCAAGCTTTATAGAGTTAGCTTGAGTGCTTGTGTTACTTTGAAGCTCATAGGTAGAAAGATTTAATGTAATATCTTCATATGAAATAGTGTTATCTGTGGTTACTTGGTTTCTTCTACGGGTCAAAGCTCGAACTCTGGCCAATAATTCGTCGGAATTAAAGGGTTTCGTTAAATAGTCGTCTGCACCGCAGTCCAGGCCTGTCACCTTATCTTTCACTTCATCCTTTGCGGTTAAAAGCAGAACAGGTGTTGTTATGCCTGCTTCTCTAACTGTTTTCAATACCTCAAGTCCATTCATCTTTGGAAGCATAATGTCTAGCACTATTACATCATATATTCCAGTTAAAGCATTATCCAGGCCTGCAACACCATTGTGAACAATGTCAGTATCATATCTATCCTTAATAAGTAGTTGTTGCAAAGCTTCTGCCAAACGTACTTCATCTTCTACAACAAGAACCTTCATTCTTAATTCCCCCTGAAGTCAAATTCGCTGTTTTCTTTAACTTTCGCCATATAATCAGTTGTTATTTCTATTGTAACAGTATTTTCTTAAATTACTCTTAAAAAATTTAAGATTAGTTTAAGAAAAGTATTTTAGAATTAATATGAAAATAACAAGTGATAGGGCTAACATCCATAACATTTGTGTTAGGAGGTGAAATCTTGAAATTTAGACATGAAGTTAAGCATTATATCAACTTCTCAGACTATCTAGCAATTAGGTCTAGACTTAAGCATATTGCAAAGACGGACAGACATGCAAATCAGGACGGACAGTATAAAATAAGAAGTATTTATTTTGATAACTACAACGATAAGGTCTTGGCAGAAAAAATACTGGGCTTCAATAAAAGAAGTAAATTCAGGATCAGATTTTACAACGATGATGCTTCATTTATTAGACTGGAGAAGAAGTCCAAGATAAATGGACTTTGCAGTAAGACCAGTACTTCTATAACAAAGGAACAGTGTGAAGCCATTATTTCTGGACAATATGAATTTCTCAAAGAGAGTGAAAAAGCATTGTTCAATGAGTTGTACCTTGCAATTAAGGAACAGGTATTAAGGCCCAAAACTATTGTTGATTATATACGTGAGGCCTATATTTATGATGTTGGGAATGTGAGAGTTACTTTTGACATAGGTGTTAGAACAGGTATATCCTCTACGAATCTATTTGAAAAGGATCTGCCCACTGTGGATGTCGTAAGAAACAATGTAATAATACTTGAAATAAAGTATGATGAGTTTCTACCTGAAATAATCTCACATGCCATTCAACTAAATGATAGACGTGCAGCAGCAATCTCAAAATATGCAATGTGTAGAATATAGTTAATAAGCACACGCGAAATAAAATTTAGCCTAGAAAAAGAACGCAATAAATAATGCAAGTAAGTTAAGAAAAACAGAGTAAATAGAATTTGTTCATTTGAACATTTAGGAGGGTTTATTTAATGAATAATGAGGTATTAAATTTTAGTGATGTTTTTAAGTCAAGCTTTTTAGATAAGGCAGCTAGCTTTTCAATTATTGATACTTTGATTGCAATGGTGTTGGCATTTGCTCTTGGTATTTTCATAATGGCAGTTTACAAGAAAACCTTTAAGGGTGTTATGTATTCACAAAGCTTTGGAGTTTCATTAATGGCACTTACACTTATAACAACGCTGATTATCCTGGCAGTCACTTCAAATATTGTACTGTCATTAGGTATGGTTGGTGCATTATCAATTGTACGTTTTAGAAGTGCCATAAAAGAACCTATAGATATAGCATTTTTGTTTTGGTCAATCAGTGGAGGTATTGTAATTGGTGCAGGATTGATTCCATTAGCAGTTATAGGTTCCATAATTATTGGTCTTATTTTAGTGCTTTTCGTAAATAAAAATAGCACAGATAATCCATATATACTGGTATTAAGCTGCGAGAATGATGATAGCGAGAAAAATGCAGTTGAAATGGTGTCACAAAAGGTTAAAAAGTATGTGGTAAAATCCAAGACTGTATCAGCTCAAAACGGTATAGAGCTGACTTTGGAGGTTCGCTTAAAAGATATGACCTCACAATTTGTAAACGAAATATCAAAGGTTTCAGGAGTGAGAAATGCAGTACTTGTAAGCTATAACGGAGACTACATGCAGTAAAAAAGGGGTTGAATTTATTGGTTAACCAGAAATACTATGGTGTAATTGCTACAGTAGCAATATTGCTTGCATTAGCAATAGTTGTAGGCATGATTGCCTTATCGGGAAACACCACTTTAACAGGTGGGACATCTCTGACACAACCTGATTATGTGAGCAAGGTGTTTGATAAAAATTCAGTTATTCAGATAAATATTGAAGCAGCTCAACAGGATTGGGATAATATGCTTGAGAATGCTAGCAAGGAGGAGTATATTTCTTGCGATATCACAGTCAATGGTGAAAAATTCCAGCAGGTAGGAATTAGAACAAAAGGTAACGCCTCACTTATGACCGCTCAATCCTCTGGTACAGATAAATTTAGCTTTAAAGTGGATTTTGGGCAATATATAAAAAACCAGACAATGCACGGACTGGAGGGGATGGCACTAAATAATATGATAGGGGACGCAACCTATTTGAAAGAGTACCTTTCGTATGAAATGTTCTCTGAACTAGGTGTGCCTACTCCCGCTTATGCTTATGCCAATATAAGTGTTAATGGGCAGCAGTGGGGATTATATATTGCAAATGAGGTTATTGAAGAGAGTTTTATAAGCAGATACTATGGTACGACAGGTGGAAATCTGTACAAGCCTGAGACTACTGAAATGGGTGGCGGAGGCGATGGTAATAGGCCACAGATGGGCGATTTCCCACAAAACGGACAAATGCCGCAGATGGGTGATTTCCAGCAAAATGGAGAAATGCCACAGATGGGCAACCCTCCGCAAAACGGACAAATGCCGCAGATGGGTGATTTCCAGCAAAATGGAGAAATGCCAAATATGGACAATTTCCCACAGAATGGTAAAATGCCACAGATGGGTGATTTTACACAAAACGGCGAGATGCCGCAGATGGGCAACGCTCCACAAAATGGAGAAATGCCACAGATGGGCAACGCTCCACAAAATGGTGATATGCCTCAAGCTGGCGGCGCATCCGACAACCAGAATAATAACAAAAACAATAATCAAGGCAATAACCAGAGCAATGTCCAAAACAAAAACAATAATCAAGACAATAGCGAGTCAGGTGGACGTCTAGGTGGTAAGAACCCAATGGGCGGTGGAAATCCAATGGGCGGTGGAATGGATTCTATGGGCAACTCAAAAGGTACAAATTTGGTGTACAAGGATGACAATATATCCAGTTATTCAGGTATTTTTGACTATACTAAGTCAAAATCAACAACAGATAGCGATAAAAAGAGAGTTATTGAGATGATTAAGAACCTTAATGAAGGTACTAATCTTGAGGAGTACCTGAATGTACAGGAAATCTTGAAATACTTTGCTGCCAATACATTCTTGGTAAATCTCGACAGCTATGCAGGGTCAATGAAACATAATTACTATCTGTATGAAAATACAAGTGGAACTTTTGAGATAATACCATGGGATTTGCACCTTTCCTTTGCCTCCTTTCAAATGCAGGATGGCCAGAAAGCAGTGAACTTTCCAATAGATGCTCCTGTTACTGATACAATGGAAAATAGCCCTCTTATTTCTAAGCTGCTAGAGGTGGACGAATATAAGGAGCAGTACCATAAGTACCTTGAACAGCTGATTAGCAATTACAATGACAGCGGAAAGTATGAGCAAACTATAAACAATATTACCGAATTAATAGATGAATATGTAAAAGAGGATACAAGGCATTTCTATTCATACGATGAGTATAAAACTGCTATTAATGAGCTGAAAACCTTTGGAAAAGACAGAACTACAAGTATAAAAGCACAATTAGCGGGTGAGCAGCCATCAGATTCATATGGCAATATCGAAACTACTTTCAACGTACAAAGCCTAGGATCAATGGGCGGTGGCGGTGGAATGTTCGGAGGCCCTCAGGGTGCTAACAAGAGAGAAAATGCCCAACAGCAGCAAAATACCACTGGACAGGATAATGCTCAATCAAATAGTGCAAAGCAGACTACTCAGGGTAGTATACAGCCAGCGCAGGCTTTAGATGGAAAGCAGATTACTCAGGGCAGTGCACAGCCAGCGCAGCCTTCAGATGGTCAGCAGGCTACACGGGTAAATGCAAAGGCGATGCAGAATTCAGATGGAAAGCAGACTACACAGGGCAGTGCACAGCCAAAGAAAGCTGCAGATGGCCAGCAGGATACACGGGTAAATGCAAAGGCGATGCAGAATTCAGATGGAAGGCAGACTACACAGGGCAGCGCACAGCCAGCGCAAACTTCTGATGGTCAGCAGGCTACTGTACAACCGAATAGTGGAAGTAATCGGTCTCAGATTACGCAGAGTGGGAGTAATCAGTCACTGGCTTCGCAGAGTAGAAATAATCAGCAAAATTCGCAGGGAGTAATGCCGCAAATGGGTCAAATGCCAGACTGGGAAACCATGCAAAGGGCTATAGAAATTATTAAGGCCGCAAGTGGTAGTGAGTTATCAGATGATCAGATAGTTCAGTTAACAGAACTGGGGATAGATGAAAACATGATTCCTATGCTTACCCAGATTTCTCAGCAAGGGTTTAATGGAATGCGCCCAGGTGCAATGCAAAATGGACAGCAATCTAACCAGACTCAGAATACAAAAGGGGATAATGGCAGGACAAACGGGCAAGTACCTGATTTCAGACAAAATAGACCAATGGCTGGTGGAATGCCCGGAAATGATGGTGCGCCAAATGCTAGTGGCAATGCATCAGTCAAAAACCAACTAATAGTTGCTGGAAGCAGCTTGATAGTTTTAGTTATTGGGCTATTAGTAGTTACTAGATTTAAAAGAAGAAGATTTCAAGCATAAGATTTAAAGCATAAGATTTCAAGGATAATTTAAAGCATAGGAGTAATATATACTATTATAAATTTGGGACCTAAATGAGCTAATAAGTAGCATTTAGGTCCTAAAAGTAAATCAATTAAACCAGGTATAATTATTAAGAGAATTACGCTAATTTAATATTATACTCCCTAAACCAGTTCTCCAGCTGAATAAGCCATGCAATTAACTGTGGCCTTCCCATAAGCTGTCCATACCAAGTGACATTTCCGCCAGAGAGTAAATGCTTATAAGTATCGGGATGTAATACATCCTTTAATTTAGCATTCGGATCTGACATTATATCTTTGAACCTTTCTGACACGATTTGTTCGTATAAAGGGTTATGAGTCTTTGGATATGGACTCTTTTTGCGATATAGAATCCTATCAGGGAGGTAATCCTTCATAGCCTCACGCAAGAGTGACTTTTCCACCTTGTTTTTAAACTTTATAGACCAAGGCACATTATAAACGTATTCCAATATCCTGTGATCAGAGAATGGAACTCTTACCTCAAGGCCACTGGCCATAGACATTCTGTCCTTGCGCTCCAACAGACTAACCATAAACCAGTTTACTGACAGCCACGTAGCGATTCGACTTTGCCTCATTTCTGCAGAATCATTACCTGTTAAAGGACAGGAACTTTTGCTGTCAGAGTATATCTGTTTGACATATTCCAAACCATGTATGGGCTGAGCAAAGTCAGCATTAAATAGATTTATTCTTGATTCTGGGTCGTGTATCCAAGGGAAAAAGTCACGATTTAGCATCTCTTGTCTATAGAACCATGGGTATCCACCGAAAATTTCATCAGAGCACTCTCCTGATAACGCATACATAGTGGAAGAAAATGTTATAATTTTATGGCTGCCATCATAAACTTTTATTAGAACTACGTATAATGGTGGTTTTTATGGTTTTGAGAGAAATGGATATTGAGGGTTCACTCACTATGTTTGTGTGGTTATCCAAATCTGAAGCAAATGAAGACTATCTAAAGATTATTCAACAAAGGCTAGAAAAAAAGTACACAAATCTGGTGATATTCAAATCAGGAAATCAGCCAATAGAAGCAGTACTGAAGTACATAATAGAACTTCAAAGAGCAAAAGACGAATAAGGTCTTTTTGCTTTTTTTATTCATGCTTTAAATCGTATTTTATTAGGAGAATTAAAAAAGCAATAATCAAAAGTATATTGATTATTGCTTAATTTCGTATTTTATTTGGAGGAGCGGTCTATGAATGTTGTTGGGTATGCAAGAATTAGCAGAGATGAGGACAATCAGAACTATAGCTCAATTCTCACTCAATGTGATATTATTCATGATTACGCAAGTTTGCACGGATGGCTAATCAGCAAAATATATATTGATGACAACCTAAGTGGTTATACCTTTGATAGGCCAGAGTTTTCTAAAATGCTGCAGGGCTTAGAGGAAGGAAGCATAGATATAATAATTGCAAAGGATTTATCCAGAATTGGCCGACACAATGCAAAAACGTTGCTGCTTTTAGATAAAGTTAGAGAACAAGGCAAGAGAATGATTCTTATAGAAGAGGGTAGCTCGGGCTACGATACAGATAATGATGACGACGACATCATTGGAATAAAGACTTGGTATAACGAAAGATATGTTAAGGACATATCGAGAAAAATACGCAGCAATATCAGGTCGAAGCAAAAAAATGGGAAAATACTTTTCCACTCATATTATGGTTATAAAAAGGACGTAAAGGATAAGACAAAGTTAGTTGTAGACCCAATAATTGCTCCTATAATACAGTTTATTTTTGAATGTTATCTTGATGGAAGGGGATACAGAAGCATAGCAAAAATTCTCAATATCAAAGGTTATCCAACGCCCTCAATGGTAGTAGCCAAGCAATATGAGGACACATGGGGCAAGCCCTATAAAAATACAGTTAATGCTCAATGGGAGACCTATATGGTTGGGAGAATCATTTCTGATGACGTATATACAGGGACACTGCGCTGCAATAAGAGACAACGTGCCACAATAAAGGGCAAAGCGAAGAAAGTTAATGAGAGTGAGCAATTTGTATTTGAAGGTCATCATGAGGCAATTATTTCAAAGGGTGACTTCCAATTGGCCCAAAATATGAGAGCACGAAGAAAGAATTCGAGCCTAAAGGGACAAAAAAAATACCATTATATTTTTTCGGGATATGTTATGTGCGGGGATTGTGGTAAAGGATGCCTAGGGCGTATTGTCAAGAAAAACCGCAGAGATGGTGAGCAACGAGGCTATGAATGTGGGGCATTTAATCGATATGGTAACAAAGTATGTAGCTCACATACTATTACTGAAAAAGCTCTCCTGAGATATTTGAAAGAGTACCTTATCTTTTTAAAGGACGAGAGGGAAGATTATATTAAATCCATTGATTTATCGGGCATAACAACTAGTCCTGATAGTGTTATAAGAAAACTTAGAAAAGAACTAGAGTACAATAATAGGGAGCTAAGGATACTGCTAAATCAAAAAATTAAGGATATATTAAAGGAAAATGATGAGGAAATCAAAGCTATAATCGAAGATAATTACAACCAACTGGAAAATGAAAAGAAGTGCAACATCAGAACTATCAGTGAAAGACTAACTGATTTGCAAAGCAAAAGTATTGCGGCCGCAAAAACTCATAATAATTCTGCACTTAATTATTTTGAAGAGCTTATTAATTCAGAAGAGCTGGATAGAAGGGTGCTGGAAGCCGTTGTTGACAAAATTATTATATACAAGAATAAAACGGTGGTTTTTGAATTAAAGACGAGTATAGATAATATGAGTTCTACCCCTGTGTAGTAAACTGTACCATATAAAGATCGGGGTATTCATATTTAACCATACTTCTAAATGGTGCTATTTAAATACCATGATCTCTATTGAAACCTAAAACATACTAAACATATATGAAAATTTAAATTTTCTATTGACAAGGAAAAATAAGGGTATTATAATGTAAAACATAGTAAACATATTGGAATAATATAGAAGGTGAGTATGTATGATATCTATAGATGAAAAGACACAAACGCATCCTTGCTACAGCGGCAGCTGCAAAAATGCCAGAATGCATTTACCTATTGCACCTTCCTGCAATGTTTCCTGCAATTATTGCAATCGGAAGTTCGATTGTGTAAATGAAAGCAGACCAGGAGTTACTAGCGAAATTCTGAATCCACAAGATGCCCTCGAAAAATATATTAGAGTACGAAGTAGCGTAGAAAATCTTAAAGTAGTTGGTATTGCTGGCCCGGGAGATGCATTAGCTAACTTTGACGAGGTCAGTCAGACACTTAGCCTTATTAGGCAGGAGGATAGCGAGGTCACCTTTTGCCTTTCAACAAACGGTCTGTATTTACCTAAGTATGCACAAATGCTATATGAGCTCGGAGTTACCCATGTAACTATTACAATTAATACAATTAATGCTGAAATAGGAGCGAAGATTTATCGAGAAGTATTCTATGAAGGAAGAAGGTATTGTGGAACGGAGGGCGCAAAAATACTCATCAAAAATCAACTTGAGGGATTAAAAATGCTTGTAGCCCTCGGTATTGTAGTAAAGATCAATACTGTTTTAATTAAGGGCATAAACGATACATGTATTGAGGACGTTTCCAAATGCGTTAAGGAGAATGGTGCTTACATAGGAAATATAATGCCTCTTATTCCAGCACCAGGAAGTGAATTCCAACATATGCCTCTCACTTCGAAAAAAGAGCTTAATGACATCAGAAAGCAATGTTCACTACATATAAAGCAAATGTACCATTGTCAGCAATGTAGAGCAGATGCTATTGGTACGCTTGGAAAAGACTGCTCAGCTAATTTTCTCAAATGCACCTCAGAAATAACCCAAAAACCTAACATAGATAAAATACCTGATTATATAAAAGAGAGACATTTAACCTTTGCTGTGGCAACAAGTGATGGAAGACTGATTGATCAACACTTTGGTCACACGGGTAATTTTGTCGTATATAAGGCTACCGCAAACAATGTTCAACAACAGCATGAGATAAGTATACCGCGTTTTTGCAATGGAACGGACGAATGTGGAGAGAAGGATAAAAATTTAGAAAGTATAACAGAAGCCTTAAAGGGCTGTGATGCAATTGTAGTACAGAGAATAGGTTATCTTCCACTTAAGCATTTTGAAAGTTGTGGCATTAGAGTATTTCAAGCTTGTGGTTTGATTAATGAGGAACTTATTAGAATAGCAAATGAAATAATAATGTTTGAAAAGGAGACATAAAAAAATGGCAAAAAAGATTAAGCAAATAGCTATCT
>JAEZFR010000436.1 GCA_023417285.1 Bacillota bacterium | reverse complement strand
TACTACTACTATCTGGTAAAACCATCTTATTTCCATCCACTACGACAGTAACCTTCATCCCTTGCTCGTAACTAAACGAAATACTTCTAAGCTTAGCCTGAACTGAACCTACAGCTTCTCCACTAGGCCATAGCCAGCTAACCGTCTGGTGCTTAGAAAGCGAGTCCATAATATCTCCTGCTGTGTTAATACTTCCCTTATCAACTGATATCGTCATACTCGTAATTTTATCACTACCTTCAGTTGACACTACAGCGTCTGGGAAAGTTACCGTTGATTCACTTTTTGATGGATTCCCTAGATTTACTACAAAAATCTTTTCATCAGACGCATGAGATTTATAATCGTATGGTGTCATAAATGTCATGATCATAGTAACTACAACCACCATGCCTATAAATCTTTTTGATATTCTTTTCAAAATATTCCCTCCTTAAAATACTACTATTTATGTTGAACGCTTATGTAGCTCCATTATGTACTCAGGTTACCTTAAAATCTCTCTCCCGATCTTTCCTTAAGAATTTCATGTCCAAGTATCTCCACTTCTGATATACTTATCTGCCCCAAATTATTGTTCCTTTACCTATCTGTTCTTTCAAAAATAGTGCTTATGTCCTATTATTCGGCTTATACTATTAAATACTTTAGTATATTTACATATATACTGTAATAAATTAAATTTAGTGGTTGTTTTTTGTCAATTAATGGATGTATGATTCCGTACTGCTATTGGGCAGGGTCAAGTAATGGCGCCATTTCTCGACTCCATCACCTGCCACCCCCAGACCGTGCATGAGGTTCTCCCTCAAATAGCTTTCTGATAGACGTCTTCTTGCCCACTCGCTTTCTACCACTTCTTAAATTCCATGAAAACGTTATCCCTATACTTCCGTTGCTTTTGATAACAATACTTCATTCTCCAATGAGAGAAATCCATCGTTTAACTTTATTACCCAAGGCCTCGTATATTGATTTTCACAAATGATTTCCCGTATATTAACTTTCACTTTAGCAAACAACCGTCTACTTAGATGGAAATGCTATTGCGAATAACTACGTAATGTTGTTTAAAATAACATATTATTTCTTTCGTTTATCTTCTCTATACCACATCTCTTATTCTGTTATTTCTTATTATGTTATTTCTCATTGCTTTTATTTATCCTATATGTTACAATTTCTATGCTATATGGTAAATAATTCATATTAATGTATTGTTATTATAAATAACATTTAATAAGGGAGTCAAAAATGAAGAAACTATCCCTATCTTTACTAGCTGAACTAGTAGTTCAGAAAAGAAAAGAAAAATCAATGACTCAGAAGGAGTTGGCAGAAGTAACCGGAATTAATCGTGCTTTGGTTTCTAGGCTGGAGAAAAAGGTTTTTATACCTTCGATTCCACAGTTAGAACAATTAGGTGAGGTGTTAGGATTTGATCTTAATACTGTATTTATCAATTCTGAAGCAACCACTAACCTAACCTCTACTTCTCCTATGAACATCGCGGTTGCCGGTACCGGATATGTTGGCTTGTCCATTGCCATTTTACTGGCCCAACATAATCATGTTACTGCAGTGGATATCATCCCTGAGAAAGTTGAGATGTTGAACAATAGAAAATCTCCGATTCAAGATGATTATATTGAAAGATACCTAGCAGAGAAGGAATTGAATCTGACAGCCACACTGGATGGCGAAGAAGCCTACAAAAATGCTGACTTTGTGGTGATTGCTGCTCCAACCAACTATGACAGCCAAAAGCATTATTTTGATACTTCTGCCGTAGAGACCGTCATTGAAATGGTTCTTAAGGTCAATCCAAATGCCTTTATGGTGATTAAATCAACCATTCCGGTAGGGTATACGGAAGCTGTACGAAAAAAATACAATAGCTCCCATATCCTTTTCAGTCCCGAGTTCTTACGGGAATCAAAAGCTCTCTATGATAACCTATATCCAAGCCGAATCATCGTATCCACGGATCAGAAGGATGAACGCCTAGTAAATGCATCACATACCTTTGCCGCTCTTCTACAGGAAGGTGCAATAAAGGAAGATATCCCTACTTTATTTATGGGATTTACGGAAGCGGAAGCAGTAAAGCTCTTCGCCAATACATACTTAGCACTTCGGGTGTCCTATTTTAATGAATTAGATACCTATGCAGAAATGAAAGGACTAGATACAGAAGACATCATACAAGGAGTCTGTCTGGATCCTAGAATTGGGACGCACTATAATAATCCTTCTTTTGGGTACGGGGGATACTGTTTGCCTAAGGATACCAAGCAATTATTAGCAAATTACGATGAAGTACCTCAAAATATGATGAGTGCCATTGTGGAAAGCAACCGGACAAGGAAAGACTTTATTGCAGATCGGGTGTTGCAGATGGCCGGATACTACGGATATGGCGAGGATAATACTTATGATGCCAGTATGGAGAAGGAGGTAGTAATCGGTGTATATCGATTAACTATGAAGAGTAATTCTGATAACTTCCGTCAAAGTAGCATCCAGGGTATCATGAAACGTATTAAAGCAAAAGGCGCTACCGTGGTGATTTTTGAACCCACTCTGGAAGATGGAAGTACATTCTTTGGAAGCAAGGTAGTAAATGATTTAAAGAAATTCAAAAAAATGAGCCAGAGTATCATTGCAAATAGATATGATACTTGTCTGGATGATGTGAAAGAGAAAGTGTACACAAGGGATTTATTTAAGAGGGATTGAGAGTATGAATATCCATTTGAAAGTGAACCCCTCGCTCATTAAAACTTTAAGCCTCTTTTGTTCTAGTGTTTGATTCAGAAAAAGCACGCATTTAGATGATTATTTATAAATAATTGCTATTAAACAACTAATTTGCAAAAAAGTCTGAAGTATTTCAAGTCCCAACAGACATGCTGCTATCTGAAATTTCAGTTGGTCCAAGTCAAATATGCTTTATGAGAGAATCTGAAAATTGCTAAATAATCTGTTTGACTAGGTACTTAACACCATAGAAATTCTAATCGACAGCTTTAAAAGAATTAGCCCAATCCGTACTATAGTTCTGGCAGGGCTTTTTCTTGACTTTGGAAAATGTTTATACCTATCCAATCGTTATTATAAACATACCGTTCTTTAGCGACCAAACAGACGCCATTTTCTAAAGATTTTAACAACCAAGTTTGGATACATTATGCAATTGCATATTATACTAATTACTCCCGTGATTATAGCTACCTTTATTGCAAGTATTACCCAACAAACATAGGATACATCTTGCATTTTAAAGAATCGTGTTGCAACAAATGAGATTAAAACAACACATACATCATTAGCTACATGTTTGACAAAGTACTTGAACGGCCTATGAATTATATTATTAGATAAATATATAGCTAAATAAACTGTTCTATATATCATTGCACTTAATGTTCCAATTGCAACACCTACCAAGCCAAAATTAAAAACACAGGCGACTGAAATAATAATATTAATAATCGCCTCTATTATTGCACTATTTTGTGTTTGTTTATAATGGCCAGCAGCAAAGACCATGGCATTATATGGTAACCTTATGCAATATGCCATCTGTGCGAATGATATCAACGTTCCAAAAAGAGGAACAATGTAATTAGCATCTTCAATTCCCCAAGTATACACTTTTACAAAAGGGACGATTAGAATACTGGTACATGTAAATAGAAATGTCACCCCAGTATGCATCATCCATTCATACATTGCAAAAGTATTAAGCAATACATCCTCTTCCTGTTTCGCATACATATTTCCTAATAATGACTGTATTCCTGATATTGCTGAAGATATAACCATTTTAATTCCATTTACCACTAAAAAATACACATTATAAATTGATACATTTGACAAAGTAGAAAAAAAAGTAAGTACAACAGTATCAGTATTCGTGAGTACAACGTAAGCAACATGTTGTGCCACCCCATTCCACTTTTGCTTGATTGGTTCCTCTGCTATTTCTATTTTTCTATTAATTTTATAGTGTCTCTTTACATACAACGACAGTATTATTGGGCGCATAAATAATATTATTGATGCACTCAGTTTAAAAATCTGTATGGAGGCTCCAATATTTACAAGGAAGGCACTAAGAATAGTAATAATTATTTGAGTGATGATTTGTAGTGTAAGCAAAATATATGCACGTTGATCTGCTGTAACCAATACTCTGTAAGTCAAGCAAATATAGTATTCGATAAATGTACTAACTGATATTACCAATATCAAAGAAGATGTATACCCAAAATCATAGGTCCCATTTACCAAAAGTGGATAAAAAGCAAATAATATGCCAACATAAATCACCAATATTAACCCAATTTTCTTAAAAAATCGATCCGAAGATATTATTATTCGACTAATCTCTTCTTCATTATGATCTGCCAATGGTTTATACAATGAAGATTGAACAACAACACCTATCCCACATTCCGCCAGCGAGATAAAACTCAAAAAATATGTAATGGAAGATACTAGACCATTAACATCAGAACCATAATATCCCAAAATCAACTTAGGTATTATAAAGCCACATATAAACGTTGTAACTTGACTCAATAATCCTATAAATGTATTTAATTGCAGTTTCTTTCTTCTACACATCTGAATAGTTCCTTCTTAACTTATATAGAATAGTAAATAATATTATATGAAAGTTATCTTGATATATTTAATCTCCACAATTTTCCAAGTTCAATATCATATGACGATGGTAGAATCCTATCAAATCCACCTCCATTAGTGAAAGTCAATTCACCAAAATAGATTTTTCCTTCTACATTATACAAATCAACTCTAACATGTGAAAATCCATTTGATAATACCGTTGCAAGTTCAATCATTTTTGCAAAATTTATAGGTTTAGGTATCTCTTTGTCGTAATGTTTCAAAGTTTCCTGATTCCAAGGTTGGAGATTCCAATTTAAATCATACACATTTCTTGTGTGACTTGAAAATCTACCTATATCAACCCAGCAAAAAAACGGTTTCCCATCAAAGCACAAAAATTTATAATCCTGAAGTTCTCCTGTTTTAGTCTCAATATATGCTTCTGCAATAATCTTAGGGACGATTTTGGAATAATGAAGTTCAAACGACTTATACCCAAAATCGGTATTTAACCAATCATTTATTGTCCTTTTAACAGATTTAAGATTTAATTTTACTTTGTTCTTAACTATTATATTAGTCCCACTTCCATGGTTTGTTTTCAAAACAAAACTATTAGGCAAACTATTAAAATCAATTTCATCAAAAGAATTCCATACTCCCAATAGTGGAATCAAATACTCTTCTCCAATAACTTTTTTTATCCAACTTCTTACTACATACTTATCCGTATACTGTGCCTTTAATGGATTCTCATCATACAATTTCTCCCACTGCATTTTTTCAGTATAGCAGGTAGGGTTATTCCAATTCATCTCACGTCCTATTCGTTTTTTGTATTGTTCGCTAACCATTACTGGATACTCTTTTTTGTCGATTTTTTTTCTTTTCTTCACCAACCTAATTGTTCTTATTCGAATCCAATGTCTATACTCTTCAAGAAATCCAGGGAATGTTTTTTTCAATAAAACAATTAATTTTCTCATAATCTACTCCTATTACTAAGTAAGAACTTCATTCTCCACATTAATATTAATAAATTCATTTCTACAGACTGCTAATATTAACCAAAAAGAAATATTGCAGAAGTATGACTCTGACATTCCATGAATAAATATGCATATTAACATTCCATAAAGAATATAAGCTTCTTTAACATACTTGGTTTTTCTATTAATATTTACTAAAGACTTAATAAAAATCACTATTGTGAATAATACTCCACCAATTCCTAATTCTCCAAAAGATTCGATAATGGTGTTATGCGTATGAGCATAATCCCAACCAATGAGACTCTTAATTATTCTGTTACTACAATAATGTCCTGGTCCATACCCCCACATCCAGTAGCCGCCGCCAATGACAAATTGGAGTACTGAAGCATAGATTAGGGTTCTTCTTGATCCTCCAGAATCTATAATTGATTTTATGTCAAATCTGGATAAATCAACTTCTAACGAAGAAACAAACGGACTTAGTATAGCACACAAAATACCGACACATAGTAGCAACTTCATCAACTTTCCAGTAAAATACCCACTTCTCTTTGCCTTCAACAAGAAAATTAATATACTCGCAGCCATAAAAGCTAACAATGCACCTCGAGACCCACTGAGAAAAGCTAATAATATTACTATAATGCACAAACATAGTTTTATACTTTTACAAGTTTTAGAAATTGTGTATGATACTATCATAATAGTTGCTAATTGCGCACATGACATCCCAAACGAATTTGTATTTACAGTGTTTGAAATTGTCAGCCTACCATCCACTATACTGCCAGCTACAACAATTGAAAGCAGATAACCAATAATCATAGTCCCTGCAATTTTTGGCAATAGTAACGAGAGTTTGCGTATGTCAATTATGTAAAAATTCCCAATAATTGTCGTAACAATTATTATGTATAACAGCTTAAATAATCCATTCGAATAATTAAACTGGGACTGGTAAAAAGAAATCACGGCTATAATACAAAGACCAATTAAAGGAATCATACATTTTAGATTTATGTGAGTGTTCCTTTTCCTCAGAGAATTAATAAATATTAGAAACACAAGAATAGTGTAAATACTATATAATCCCTCCGATGCACCATGAAAGTAATAGGCAATTGTTGAAAACAAGAAACAAATACCTATATAATGTTCTGGACAATTAATAAAAGGCATTGCTAGCAAAAACAGCAATCCAAAAGTAGTAAAACTTATCGTAGGTAGAAACATAGACGACAATATAATCACAAATGTATAAAAGCAGGCCCATATATCATAAATATTAACTTTATAATTATTATTTTCAAACATAGCAAATCCAACTCTCATTAATAGTATTTAGAAGTAAAGATTATCAATCTCTCATATAGTACTAATATAATAACAATCATTACAACAGCTTCTGTTCTTGTCTCTTAATCTTATCCAAGTAATCTAACGCCATATTCTCATCTGTCATTTTTACCGCTGTATTATATCCATTTATCAATATCTTTTTTCTTTCAAGTATATCTAGTGACTTTATATGTAGCATTTTCTCCAATAAGGATTCTTCTTTAAGTGGTTCAACCAAGTAACCATTGATTCCATCTATTATCACTCCATCTATACCTTCTCCTTGTGTTCCAATAGTTATACAGCCTTGTGCCATAGCTTCTAAATATACTAATCCCAATGTTTCATTCGTACTTACCATTACGAATAAATCGGCATCTCTCATATGGCTAATAACTAATTCCCTAGGAATTCTACCGGTAAATACCACTTTTTGTTCAATTTTTAGTTGTTTACATAAGTCTTTTAGGGTGGCCTCTTCTTCGCCACTACCAATTATTTCCACACTAATAGCACCCTATACATTGAAGCGGCTTTTAGAAGTACATCAACCCTCTTTTGTTTATTTAGATTTCCTGCATAAATAATATTAAGACAATTTAATTCCCTCTCTGCCTTCTCAAAAACACTTTTATCGTCCCAGATAAGATCACCTGATAT
>JAEZFR010000404.1 GCA_023417285.1 Bacillota bacterium | reverse complement strand
GAGTGAACCTCAGGCTGTGGTACAAAGCAATGTGGTGGAACATCAAACATAATCCGTGGCTTTGAGTAATACTGTACAGCTACTGACAAAGCACCATAATCCTTAGTACCCGGTCCTGAGACCATTCGGTGGGCAACTTCCTTTTGCACCATAAACACCATTCTATCAATACCCTCTATTTGCTCCAAAAACATCATTATTATGGGAGTTGTAATATAATATGGCAAATTAGCAACAACGCTCACCTTCGTTGCCCCATATGCTCTTTTTTGGTCATCTATAATTTGCTCAACATTAGCCTTCATTACATCTTCGTTTATAATAGTAATATTATTATATATACTAAGGTTATCGGTAAGTGCAGGTATTAAGTGCTTATCTATTTCAATTGCAACAACCCCACACGCCTTTTTTGCAAGCTCCCGAGTCATACTGCCGATTCCCGGTCCTATTTCTATAGCAAGAGTTTCCTTATCTACCTCTGCTGCATCCACAATGCTAGATACAACACTATCATCAATAAGAAAATTTTGCCCCAATGATTTAGTAAGTCTTAAACCATGCTTTTTTATAACATCATAAGTATTATTCTTTATCATTCTTTTAAATAACCCTTTCGTTAACGGCCGATCTTTATTCGCAAAATTTATTATACCACATAAGAACAGCTAATAATCTATTATGTATATTGATTTATTGCAAAAAAAAACTACCACACAACTTATTAGTGTAGCAGCCCAAAATAGTCCCTTTAAAACATATTGTTTTCGGCTATATACCAATGAATTAATTTAGTATATAAACCTTTACCTTCTTGACACCCCAAGTACTTACTTCTTTTGAGGTATCAAGATAAACGTCGATTTTGTTACCCTTGATAGCGCTTCCAATATCAGCAGCAACCGCATATCCATAGTCAGCTGCCTTACCTGGAACCTCAACGTACACCCTGGTACCTAGTGGTATTACCTTCGGATCTACCGCGATAATTCCCCTCTTCGCTACCACACCGGTATAAGTAATTCCAAATCCTGGGTCACCGGGATTTTTACCAGTATCTTCATAAGAGGCAGTATATGAAGTTGCCTTCATATTCATGACTTTAGAATACCTTAAAGTATCTCCTCTTGAAGTATTGTAGGTTAAAACTGTTCCTACCTCCACAATTTTGTCCAAAGGATTTGAAGAAATTACATCAGCCAACAGCTGCTTACTTTTCTGTATTCCATCCTCTAAAACAACCTTGTACGTCTTCTCTCTTTTGCCTTCAACACCTTCTCTTACGGTCTTTGTAACACCTTTATTCAAACGGTTATTCTCTTTTGTAATGGTTTTGAAAGGAATAGCTGCCGTTTCCACAACATTATTCTCTTCCAATCTTGTAATCGAAATATTCATGTTTGACACAATTTTATCATTTTTCTGTGCCCCGTTAAACTTATCAAGCTCACTGACAATAATATTGTTGTCAGCTAATACCTGGCTTACGGTATCCTTGCAAGTTTTAACATTATACTCTTTTCCGTCAACTTTTATGGTAACAGGTACAGCCCTTTTAATCTCAATAACATTGTCTGATAGCCTAGCAAGTTTTGCGTCAAACGGCATACTGATGTAATCCTCATTCTCAACCTCGATGCCTGTTTGCTCAAGTACCTCTCCCACAGTTGCCTTCATTGTCTTTATCGCAATTGTTTCTCCATTGTCATTAATCACAACCTGCCTCTTCAATCCATTAAAGACGAAGATTGAAGCTGTGACGGATATAGCTATGACAACACAGATAACTGCAATATCCAATGGTCTAATTTTAAATCTAGAAAAATACCTTTTAATATTTTTCGCAATCGGTCTCAAACTATCTACCTCCTGTTCAAATATCCAAAGGGACTGTGACTATTTTAAGCTAACAAAAAAGTTTTGTCAAATTTCCCACAAAACTTTGGTATTTTTTTGCACAACTATAATCCCTTTTTTTATACTGCTAGGGATATTATATTAGTGCTTTAAAAATATTATGACTTAGGCTACTTATCTAAGATCTCTAAAATCACCCAGCTTTGAGTGCCTTCATCGTATTCCATAGTGAAAATCTTTTGATTTGGTCCGTCTAAAAAGCTGTCATCAGTTGCATCTTCAGTCCTTGTAACATCAAAGTTTACATGTAATTGCAGCTTTCCTATTTTATCAGTATCATATTCAGAGGTGATAATGTTAACATCCTTAACAGTAATCGACTTTATTTCTTTTTGATAGTAGTTTTTGAAGTTTTGTGAATTGCTGAGCATCGGGTCCTTTGCGTTGACACTAAAATATGTAAATGCAGTAGTATAGTTCTTCTTATTTATCTGCTGCACCCACTTTTCTATAGTGTCCTGCATTGGAGCTGTATCGATGTACCCCTTTAGTTTTGAAATAATTAAGTTCTTATCGAGATCGGTCTTTTTTGCAGTATCAAGCTCAGCACTGAGAGCAGCTAATTTTTCATTAAGATTAACACTCTGTTCAGTGAGTTTCTTGATGGTTTGCTCATATTCCTGATTTTTTGTAGACAAGGAGTAATTCTTCTCTTCTAATGTCTCAATACTCAGGTTCTTAGAAGCACTCATGTTTTTGTAATTTGCCATCTGCTGTTCCCTATCCCATAACAGATAATTGACTGAAATCAAAGTAGCTGTGAGAAAAATAAATACCACGGCGATAACAAATTTCTTCATATGGGTCCATCCTTTCATGCAAACACTGCTTTGGAAAATATCCCTTTTGCGTTCTCCATGGTAGCATCCGCTACCTCTTGAGGTGAAATACCTTTAATTACTGCAATTTTTTCTATAATAAAATTTAGGTTACTAGAATTATTTCTCTTACCCCTCATGGGTTCAGGCGATAAATAGGGGCTATCCGTTTCTACCAGCAGCCTATCCAGTGGGACATATTGTACAACTTCTATAAGCTTTCTAGCGTTTTTGAAAGTAACCGGCCCAGCAATTGATATATAGAAGTTCTGCTTTAATACTTCTTGGGCCATTTCCTTGCTACCTGAAAAGCAGTGAAAAATACCCGACACATTTTTGGCATTGGTATTCTTTATAATGTTAACACAGTCCTCGTGTGCATCTCTATCGTGTATGATAATAGGCAGCTTTACTTCCTTTGCAAGCTCTATCTGCCTCTCAAACCAGTATTTTTGTATATCTCTAGGAGAATTGTCATAGTAGTAATCAAGACCGATTTCCCCAATTGCCACTACCTTTTCATGGGAGGATAATGACCGTAGCCTATCAATTAACTGCTCACTCATATTATCGGCATAGTGGGGATGAATCCCCACTGCCGCATAAATAAAATCATACTTATCAATCAATTGAAGGGTACTATGCAGTGAATCAATATCGGCACAAGCATTGAGAACATATCTTACACCCTTGTTCTTAAGACCCATTAAAAGCTCTTCTCTATCCTCATCAAACCGTTCGTCGTCATAATGAGCATGAGTATCAAATATATTGCAAAGATTATGGTCCAACTCTTTACTTAGTGTATTATCCGACATGAGCACCGCTTCCTAAATCCTTATCTATTGTAACGAGTGAGAGTCCGTTTTCGTTAGATGCTGCTAGAATCATACCCTGTGACTCAATACCTCTTAACTTAACTGGCTTCAAGTTAGCAACAAGCACTATCGTCTTTCCTACCATTTCTTCAGGAGTATAATACTTTGCAATACCTGACACAACCTGTCTCTGCTCGTCTCCAACCTGCAACTGCAATTTTAAAAGCTTATCCGCCTTTTCAACCTTTTCTGCCGCTATTACCTTTGCAACCTTTAGTTCAACCTTTGCAAAGTCATCAATAGTAATAAGGTTAGCATTTGTCTCGTCAGCTGGAGCCGTCTGAGCTGCACTCTTTTCATCTGACTTTGCAGCCTGTGCTTTACAAGCTTCCTGTCTTGCTGCACCTGAGTTAGCTCCCTTTTCTGCCTTGTTAGCGTCCTTTGCTGTGTTACTGGAGTTCTTAGATTCCTTATCACCGTTGACTGGCTTGGAATCATTGCCTTCCTTTGGTGCATTCATGCTTTCAAGTTCTTCTAGTTCTTTCTTTAAATCTATTCTTGGGAATATAACATCACCCTTGCACACCTTAGCGTCCACAGGGTAGACACCCCATACTGCTGCCTTATCCCACTCAACTAATGCCTTGTCCGAAATACCAAGCTGTGCCCAAATCTTTTCTGGGGTTTCTGGCATAAACGGCTGAATGAGTATAGATACAATTCTTAAGCTCTCTGCTAAATTGTACATTACAGCTGCAAGCCTACCTGTGTTTGCCTCGTCCTTAGCAAGCACCCAAGGCATTGTTTCATCTATATATTTGTTAGTTCTTGAAACTGCCTTCCATATCTCTGAGAGTGCAGTGCTGAACTGAAGCTTATCAAGCAGCTCCTCCACCTTTTGGGGCAGTGCTCCAAGCATGTTCTTCAACTCTTGGTCAAAGTCACCTGCAATCTTGTTTTCAGGTATTGTACCCTCAAAATATTTATCAATCATGGCTACCGTTCTGCTAACTAGGTTACCTAAATCATTTGCAAGATCTGAGTTTATTCTATTTATCAATGCTTCATTTGAGAATATTCCATCTGAACCGAATGGCACCTCTCGAAGCAGGAAGTATCTGATAGAGTCTAAGCCATACTTGTCCACCAATATTTTAGGGTCTACAACATTCCCCTTTGACTTTGACATCTTGCCCCCTTCGAGCAACAACCAACCATGCCCATAAACCTGCTTTGGTAATGGCAAATCAAGTGCCATCAGCATTGCCGGCCATATTATAGTATGAAAACGAACTATTTCTTTTCCCACTAGGTGAACATCTGCTGGCCAGTATTTATTAAAATCGGCTGCATCCTCAGTAAGGTACCCCATAGCAGAAATATAGTTTGATAATGCATCTATCCACACATAGACTACGTGCTTGGAATCAAAATCAACAGGAACTCCCCATTTAAAGGTAGTTCTTGAAACTGCAATGTCTTCTAAACCAGGTCTTAGAAAGTTATTGAGCATTTCATTTTGTCTTGATACTGGCTGAATAAATTCGGGATTTTCTTCTATATGCTTAATAAGTCTATCCTGATACTTTGAAAGCTTAAAGAAGTAACTTTCCTCCTTGGTCAGTTCAACCTCACGACCACAGTCAGGACATTTTCCGTCTACTAGCTGTGTCTTTGTCCAGAAAGACTCACAAGGAGTACAGTACCAACCCTCATATTCACTCTTGTATATGTCCCCCTTATCATAGAGTGTTTTAAAAATCTTCTGAACAACAGCCTTGTGCTGCTCATCAGTAGTCCTTATAAACTTATCATTGGTAATCTTCATAAGCTGCCATAGCTCTTTGATACCACCAACTATTTCATCAACATACTGCTTTGGAGTAATTCCCTTTTCCTCAGCCTTCCTCTGAATCTTTTGACCATGCTCATCTGTACCAGTTAGAAACATAACATCAAAGCCTTTAAGTCTCTTGTAACGAGATACGGCATCAGCTGCAACTGTAGTATATGAATGCCCTATATGGAGCTTTCCACTTGGGTAATATATAGGTGTTGTAATGTAGTACGTTTTCTTTGACATGTATATTCTTCCTTTCAAGTTGTAAATACCACTTTGCCAAAATATTACCCTTTTATTGGGAAATTCTGGCTTTATAATGGTATGCCACTTTCAAAATATTATCTCCTTATAACTATACAGATTTGACAATATTTTTTCAAGGCAAACATTTATATATTCATGAATAATCATCTATATTTCATCAATAAGATTGACAGCACAAGGATATAAAAATATATTTATATTAATGCATTATATGACTAAAGAGGTTAGATGAATGAGTAAACTTTCGTATGCCTTTAGGTATTTACGGCAGTACAATAAATACTATGTGCCAGTAATTAAGCAAAGAGTGGCAGAATATGCTATTCAGACACAGGAAATAAGGGGCCGTAGCCAAAAGGCCTGTGCAGCAAATGCCTTAGATAGTATGAACAAAGCAAGCCTTATATATTCTCTCTGTGCTCTTTACCCTGGTGTAGATATTCAATTGTTGGCCCATGTAAGCTTTAGTTACCAGGCTTTATTAGAATACCTGCTACAGGTATGTAAAAATACCCCCAATAATACAGAGGCTTTTATTAGGCTTATTTTTGACTCTCTTAAGTATGCAACTAACCTTGACATGAATAAGCCTTACCCATACTTTACCTTTTATCCTACTAAGGACGATAGCGGCTACCTCAACTTCTTGGTTGATAAGTGCAGAAGAGCTTTTCATTTATTGCCCTCCTTCCACTTAATCGAGAATGCCCTGAAAAATTTTCACGCTGGGTTTTGTGAGTTAGCTGTTACTATGTATTCCCATTCCTCTCTATCACATGAGGAAAAGCTAAATTCAGTTTTAGAAAGAAATTCCAATGTTTTCGATGAATTATCAAGTTGGGAATACCTTGTTGCCTCCGACTCATCACTTACAATGCATATGCTTCTGGCAATTGCTACAATTCCTGATATTGATAGTAGTTGCGCACAAAAAATAGAGCAACAGTTTTTCCCATGGATAAGTGGCCTGCAAAGAATGCTTAGTAGTTATGAAACATATTGCAAAGATATGCTTTCAAAAGACTTAGAGTTTTTGTATGATTATCAAACAATAAAAGAATGCGAAGACAAGATATCAGCCTTTATCGAGAAACAGAGACGCTTTGGAGTATATAGAGACCAGTTCTACAATACAGTAGCAACTCTGCTATTCTCAATTTACTTATCTTCACCATTTGTAAAAAGCGGAATGAGTAGTATTACTACCGAGAAGCTACTGCAGTTGTGTGAAAGGAATATGTTTTTCTATTTTTGGATAATACGCTTATCCAAAAATAAACTTGCAAGCCCATACTGATGCAATAATACTTATTAAATCTGCAATCAGTGCCGCTCCTAACGTATACCTGATTTTTTTTATTCCTACCGCCCCATAGTATACTGTCAAAGTATAGAATATCGTTTCGGTTGAACCCATCATTACTGCAGCAATCCTACCCTGCTGTGAATCGGGTCCAAATGCCTTAATTATTTCGGTTACAAATGCGAAGGATGCACTCCCGGAAATAGGACGCAGTATGCCCAAGGGGGCAACTTCTGCCGGTATCTGCAATAATTGAATTGCTGGTTTTAATATACATATAAATATATCAAGGGCGCCCGAGGCCTTGAATACAGAAACCGCCACCAACAATCCTACAAGTGACGGCAATATCCTGATAACTGTGTATAAACCCTCCTTTGCACCCTCAACAAATACATCGAAAGCCTTAACCTTATTCAGCAGTGCAGTAAACAGTATAATTACAAAAATGGCCGGCACTGCAAAGTCGGATAGAAAGCTTATTATCTTCATATGTAATTATCCTCACTTTTTCCCAAATGACCACCCCAAAATTTTTGTAGCGATAACTCCAGCAACGGTTGCACAAATTGAAGCAATCCATATACACACAATGATTTCGGTAGGTTTTATAGACCCTGCCGATGTTCTCAATGCAATAATGCTCGCCGGAACCAGTTGAATAGCAGCCGTATTTAATACCAGAAACATGCACATAGAGTTAGATGCTGATTCTCTTCCCTTGTTTAATCGTTGCAGCTCTCCCATTGCCTTAATACCAAGCGGGGTTGCGGCATTCCCTAGTCCTAAAAAGTTCGCGACAAGGTTCATAACTATTGCACCCATTGCAGGGTCATCCTTAGGTATCTCTGGGAATAAAAGCTTCATGACAGGTTGGACAAATCTACTTATTGCTTTTATCATGCCGCCCTTTTCAGCTATTTTCATTAAACCTGTCCAGAGGCACATGACACCTGTCAAACCAATACACACTGTTACAGCAGTTTGGCTGCTCTCTATGGCAGCTTTTGTTACAACGTCCATTCTACCGGTAAGTATGCCTACTATGAAGCCAATGGCAAGCATTCCAATCCAGATATAGTTAAGCATATATAATACTCTTTATTATTAAATGCTTGTATTATATATGCTTATCCACCTGTAATTATTACTCGCCCTACCCGTATATCGATTTGTATTCACTGTTTAAAATAACTGGAAACACCATATCACTCTATGAAATTTTGCATACTTTTTATTTAATAATGTCGAATTGTACTGCTATATTTTTTAAAATAATGGTGTCGATATATGCGTTATGTAACCTGTTTTTCCAGTATTATTTTAGCATTTATCCCATAATAGTTTTTATTCAAACTTTTTTAACATAATTGTAATATTACATTAAATTTTTTTTAGAATATATCTACACCTATCAAACACTTATATTTAGCCTGTTTGAGGGTTTTTACTTTGCACACAAAGCACAATATTATAAAGTTTTAATTGTTGACGTATATTGAAATTTATGGTATTATAATTCCGAAGTTTGTCGAATTATAGAGTGCGTAAAAGGGGGATATAATTTATGAAATCCACAGGTATTGTAAGAAAAGTTGATGAATTGGGAAGAGTTGTGCTTCCAATCGAATTGCGTAGAACTTTGGATATTGCTGAGAAGGATGCTTTAGAAATTTATGTTGATGGATCAACTATCATATTAAAGAAGTATGAGCCAGCATGCATCTTCTGTGCAAATGCAAAGGATGTTACAGTTTACAAGGGCAAGAATATATGCCCAGAGTGTCTTAACGAGTTAAGAAGGTAAGTTTTAACTCTAAAAAGAACCTCATTGAGGTTCTTTTTGTTTGCCCATTTTATTTTCTCATAACCTGATTATATACATCCCTTTTATTAAGTCCCCTATCCTCAGCCGCTTTTTTTATAGCGTCTTTCTTAGTCATGCCTTGATCTACATACATTTGAACGTGTTGCTCTACAGGGATATCTAAGTATACTTCCTGTTCACTTTTTTGTATCAGTTCCTCGTCTTCACCCTCTATAATTACAACGAACTCACCCTTCGGAGGAGTTTCATCATACTTTGCAATTGCTTCGCTTATAGTACATCTCACTACTTCTTCATACCTCTTGGTCAACTCTCTTGCAAGTGCAATACGCCTATCTCCAAAAGCACTATATAAGTCCTTTAGTGTATAAGTAAGCTTGTGTGGTGCCTCATAAAAGATAATAGTCCGAACTTCATTTTTTAGCTGCTTGAGTTTTTCCTGACGAGCCCTCTTGTTCATGGGTAAGAAGCCTTCAAATACGAACCTTCCAGTAGGTAGCCCGGATATTACCAATCCAGTAATAGCTGCCACGGGACCAGGAATCATGGTGGCAGTAATACCATTTTCAATAGCAAGACGAACCATATCTTCCCCAGGATCAGATATTCCGGGGCTACCTGCATCTGACACCAGTGCTATATTCTTGCCCTCTTTAAGCTGCTGAATAAGATAATTACCCTTTACGATCTTATTGTGCTCATAATAGCTAACAAGAGGTTTTTTTATTTCAAAGTGATTTAACAGCTTAATTGTTTGTCGTGTATCCTCTGCTGCCACTAAATCCACTTCTTTCAATGTTCGTATAGCCCTTAAGGTTATATCCTCCAAGTTCCCTATTGGAGTGGCAACTAGATACAGCATACCTTTTTTATTAGTCTCGCTTTGTAAACCAGCGACATTTCTATTAGACTCACTTTGTAAACCAGTTTCGCCCTTATTTGTTTTACCTTGTGTACCCATTTCATTATCACTCAATTTTTTGCATTCCCTTCTCTTTACCGTATATTTTATATATCTCATCGGTGTATTCACCATTATCATCATAAACATAGAGGGGATCCATAACCTTAAGCTCTCGTCCGCCTCCCCTGGTACCTTTTATGAGTATCATATTGGGTTTTTTATATGGCTTAGGATGTACAAAGCGTATATATTTGGGCTCAATTCCATATTGCCTCATAGCACATACTATATCTACCAAACGCTCCGGTCTGTGTACCATCGCTAGTTGACCTCCGGGTACAAGTAAATCTGCTGCGGCGGCAACAATATCCTCCAAGCAGCACAACACCTCGTGCCGTGAAATAGTCTTGCTATCCAACGCATTTAGCAAGCCGCCGCCCTTATTTGTGTACGGTGGATTGGATACTACTACGTCGAAGCTGGCCTTCTTGAAGTAATGTCTATACTTCTTGATATCACCTTCTATTATGGATAATCTATCTGTTAAATTATTCATTTCTATGCTTCTAGACGCCATTTGGGCCATTTGTGGCTGTACCTCAAGGCCAATTATGCTAGAAGCCTTTGATTTGGCACTTAGCAGTATAGGGATAATACCTGTTCCCGTACCAACATCCAATACCTTTGCATTTTTCTTGACATCGCAAAAATCGGATAACAGGACAGCATCTACTCCAAAGCAAAACGAGGTTGTATCCTGAATTATCTTGAGACCATTTATCTGTAAATCATCTATTCTTTCGTTCTCATTTATATGAATCAAACAATATTAACCTTTTATGAACTAAAGCCTCATTCACCTTTCATGAACCAAAGCCTCATTCACCTTTCATGAATTATGAAAAAAGGCCAAACAAAGGTTTCCCCTTATCTGGCCTCACACCCTAGAATTTATGCTTGTTGTGGAGCATCAACTGGGCATACGTTTGCACAAGCACCACATTCGATGCATGCATCAGCATCAATTACATAAATGCTGTCTCCAGCTGAAATACAAGATACTGGACATTCTGATTCACATGCACCACAGCTGATGCAAGCGTCATTAATAACATAAGCCATCTTTATAACACCTCCTAAGAATTGACAAACCTTCGCAGTTTACCGATATCATTTTACCACCTATTATCTATTTTTTCAATTGCATTTTGCCTCTAATCCAAAAGCTGTTTTAGGGCTTCTAAATCAACATCATTGTCATTGCGAACCTGAACATTTTTTATAATCTTGATTTCATCATATTTGTATACTCTCAGTTCTGTTTCTTTCCCAAGGTCTAGTTTAATCTTTAGCAGCTCCTTGAGAAGGTTAACTTCTGCAACAACTCCCTGTCCCTCTGGAGTCTCGACAATTGCCCCAACGTTAGGCATTCTAGAGAGTAAATCCTCGTATGCATCCTGTTCGTATTTCAAGCAGCACATAAGTCTGCCACAGGTGCCCGATATCTTGGTTGGATTGAGTGATAGCGATTGCTCCTTGGCCATCTTGATTGATACTGGTTGAAACTCTCCTAAAAATGATTTGCAGCATAATACTCTTCCGCATATACCAATGCCACCCATCATCTTGGACTCATCTCTAACTCCAATCTGTCTAAGTTCAATTCTGGTTTTGAAAATAGCTGCCAGATCCTTTACTAGCTCTCTAAAGTCTACACGCCCGTCCGCTGTAAAGTAAAACAACACTTTGTTGTTATCAAAGGTGTATTCAACATCAATGAGCTTCATATCAAGCTTATGAGCTTCTATCTTCTGGATGCAAATATCAAAGGCCTCTTTTTCCTTTATCTCGTTTTCCTTTGCATGCTTTAAATCATCTTCTGTTGCAATTCTTATAACCTTTTTTAGGGGGGCAACAATTTCATCTTCAGGCACTTCCCTGTTTGGTACTACTACCAGTCCAAACTCAACTCCCCTTGCTGTTTCAACAATTACGTTTTGATTTAAATCTATTTCCAGGTCACCTGGATCAAAGTAATAAATTTTCCCGGCGCTTTTGAATCTAACCCCAACTACCTTTACCATTTAATGAATCCTTTCTATCTAAAGCATATAACTACATTTTAATTTTCTATGTTTGCTAGCAAATATAGACTTCTCAGTCTCCTTAGCATTTAATAACTTCTCAGCTTGCCTAGCATTTAACAACTTCTCAGCTTACCTAGCATTTATCGACTTCTCAGCTTGCCTAGTTGTATAAGCAAAACCTCTATTGCCAGCTGTGCATTTGCATTATAACTAATTGCCTCTGCCGTATCCCAGACACTCTGAATGCATTTACAAAGTGCAGGCTGTTTTATACCAGCATTACATATAATCATATCTTTTTTATCAGAATTAATCAATATACTAATATTTGCAGTTTTCATATAAATTAACAAGTCTCTTAAGTATAAAAGCACAATTTGGAGCATAAATTGGAGCTTATCGGTATTTTCCTCAAAGAGTTTTGATACCTCAATGATATTCTCCCCAGATGAGGAAATAAGACTAGAAACTGACCAAAGAACCCTATCCCTAAGTTCCAATAGCTGCGGGGCCTCTGCTAAATCTAGAGCAGTACCAATCACCCCATCGGCATACCTAACAATAAAGTCTCTGTCTGCAAATCCGTATTTATCATCCAGTATCCGCTCTATCTCACTATCGGCAAGCTTGGAAAACTGTATCTTTTGACACCTTGAACGAATTGTAGGTGCTAATGCGCTGGCCGAATGTGCTGTTAATACAAAAACTATATATCCAGGTGGCTCCTCTAATGACTTTAGCAATGCATTTTGGGCTTGCAGCGTCATTTTATCGGCATCATTTATTATAATTACTTTATACTTTGAGTATAGAGGTCTGATTACAATGTCCTTTGTAATCCTTCTAATCTCCTCTACACCTATGCTCTTACCTTCACTCACTATTTCCTGAAAATCAGGATTAGAGTGCTCAGAAAAGAGCAGACACGCCTTACAGGCCCCGCACGGATAGTCCTTACTTTCGCACATTAACATTCTAGAAAAGGACAGAGCTGTCTCGCGTTTCCCAATTC
>JAEZFR010000403.1 GCA_023417285.1 Bacillota bacterium | reverse complement strand
ACCCCAAACAGCTTATATACGCCTTGTTCTACCTAGGAAAACAAAGTTTTCAAGAGCGGCTGCAGGAATTGAAGTGAAAGAGCAAATTATTGCTGCAAATGTAGATACTGTCTTTCTTATCCAATCATTGAACAGGGATTTTAATATGAGGAGATTGGAAAGATACCTGATTGCAGCATGGGAAAGTGGCGCTGTACCGGTCGTTGTACTAACTAAGGCGGATTGCTGTGACGATGTTGCTGATAAAATGTCCGCCGTATATGTCACTTGTCCTGGAGTGGAGGTGCATTCCATAAGTTGTGTAACAGGAGAGGGAATTGAAGATATACGGAAATACTTTATGCCAGGAAAAACTGTTGCCTTACTCGGTTCTTCAGGTGTTGGCAAATCTACATTAGTTAACACGCTCGCGGGTAAAGAACTACTTAAAACCCAGGCAATCCGTGAAGATGACAGTAGGGGTAGACATACCACTACCCATAGGGAACTTTTACTTTTACCGCGGGGAGGATTGATTTTAGATACACCCGGAATGCGATCATTGTCTCTATGGGAAGCTGATTCAGGCATGGAAGTTATGTTCGGTGATGTGGAGGAACTGACAAAGCTGTGCCGATTCCATGACTGCAAACACCAGAATGAACCGGGTTGCGCTGTCAGAGAAGCACTTGATACCGGGAAATTGGGAATGAATAGGTGGGAGAGCTGGCTTAAACTACAAAAGGAGCTAGCACATCTGGAGGCTAAGAAGGAAGGAAAATTGCGGCTTCAAGAGAAGCAGTGGGGAAGGCAAATTGCAAAATTTCAAAAGGAATTCTATAAAGGCAGAAAATAGAGTATTAATATAAGTAAGTAATTTACAATATTAACATGTGGGCATATATAAACGTATAAATATTGAGCCAATTATTTGTACATTTTTTTATGGCCCACTTCTTGTTTATTGTTTTAATAATGGTACTATTAGTGTATAATTAATAAAAATACCAGTTATTTCTTATTTTATATATTGGAGAAAACATAATGATTTTTAAAGACTTTTTTTCTAGTAAGTTAGCAAGGCGCCTCTTGATCTTGGTTTGCATCGTAGGCTGTCTCTACTTACTTCGTGGAATGTTAAATATGCTTCTGCTAACATTCATTCTTTCATACCTAGCATACAGCGCCCAGAAGTTTATATTGAACAAGACTAAAATATTCAGTTCCAGAATTCTAAAGGTCATAATTATATTCTTATATCTCGGCTTGCTTTCTCTCGCAGCTTACCTTTTATATAAGTACATACCCGTTGTTATTGCACAACTTAGCAATATTATAAACCAAGCTACCATTTTTACCAGTAAGCAGTATGATAACGACGCATTAAACTATATAATCAGCCTTTCTAAGGATATTAAACTATCCGAATATATTAATGATAACGTTGATACCCTATTTTCAACAGTCAATAATATAGGTAAATGGGGCATTGACCTATTTATATCTGTAATATTGAGCCTTTTCTTTGTTCTTGAAAGAAGTAGAATACAACGCTTCACCATAAGCTTCAAAAATAGTAAGCTCAAGTGTTTTTATGATGAAATAGCCTTCTTTGGAACTAAGTTTATGAAATCCTTTGGTAAGGTAATACAAACTCAAATCACAATATCTTTTATAAATAGCCTTCTATCTATGGCAATGCTGAAATTTTTGGGATTTCCGCAAGTCATTGGTCTTGCATTTATGATATTCATACTTGGACTTATACCAGTGGCAGGAGTAATTATATCTCTGGTTCCACTTTCTATGATAGCCTACAGTGTAGGCGGTATACGTACTGTTATATGGATTTTGGTACTTATTGCTATATTGCACGCTATTGAGAGCTATATACTCAATCCTAAGCTTATGTCAGAAAAGACTAAACTGCCTGTTTTCTATACCTTTGTAGTTTTGATTTTATCAGAGCATTTTATGGGTATATGGGGACTTATCATTGGTATACCAATATTTATATTTATTCTTGATGTTCTGGAGGTTAAGAATCCTGATGCCTTATCAAAGGAGGATTCATCATTCTCCGGCAATAATATTGGCGGAGGTTTATCTGCTCCTTCATCGGAATCCACTGACTCCATATCAAGTAATCAGGATTAGTAAATCAATATAAATACTTCTCTAATATAAATACTTAAATAGTATATATTTTTTAAATTAATATTGCATAATAAGAGCATAACTTTTGTAACCTTTTTGTTGTTGTTCAATACTCATATTTTCTCTACAATGAAGATATACATAGAACTAATACTTTAGGGGGAATCCTTATGAAGAAATTATCAAGTATGCTCTTAGTAATGACTGGTTTGGTATTGTGTTTTTCACTCATTGCAAGTGCTATGAATGTCTCTGTTTTTAGTAATATAGCAGAGAATAGTTCCACAAACATGTCAAACACTGCCTCGGCTAGCAGCAAGCAAACCATGTCAAGCAATACCTTCTCTAAAGAAAACACATCTACGGGTGCTAAAACAAGTACCGCAGCAAATCAGCCTATTTGCAGTATTACACCAATCAACAAGACAACACCCAAGTTAGAGATGCGTGTTATTCTTCCAACCTTTTATAACTTTAATGCTAGTTCAAAGGTTAATGAATGGCTCTATAGTAATACAGCTAACTCAATCGGAGAGATAAATCGTACCGCCTTGGATTTAGCTGAAGTAAGTAATAACCTAATGGCGGGTTTATATACCGACTTCAATTACTGGTACAACGACAACCTACTCTCAGTATTCACCTTGACTTACAATTATAGTGGGGGTGCCCATGGAATGACCTGGTATAATACTCTTACTGTAAATATGCAAACAGGGGAAGTATACAAGCTTTCTTCTCTCTTTAAAGAAGGTAGTGATTATAGGAAAATCATAGTAGACAACATTTTGGCCGAAATAGCTAAAGACCCTACCATGTATTTTGATGATGCAAAAGAAACAGTTAAAAATACAAAGGATTTTAATTTTTATCTAGATGGCAACAATTTAGTCATATACTATACACTCTACGAGCTGCGCCCCTATGCAGGCGGAATTCCAGTCTATACCTTCCCTGCGGATAAGTTAAAATCTGTACTAAAAGATGATGTATATAAAGCACTTTCTTCATCTCCTAAGGCTAGCACTATTAAGCTTAATGGCACTGACTTAAATGTTCCCGAGGGAACCTTTGTCACCAAAGATTATACCCTAATGCTTCCTTTGAGAACCATTGCAGAAAAGCTTGGATATACCGTTACATGGGACGCAAAGCTAGGTACTACCATAAGTGGAGGTAACCTCACTGCTCCAAGAAAGATTGATATCAAAAAAGACGGTGGAATATATAAGAATAACAAACTTTTCCTTCCACTTAATTTCTTTATTGATACCTTAAAAGAGAATATCACCTATGATGGTTCCATTATTAGAATATATACTGCCGACAAAAACTCTGACTCAGACGGCAAGATCGCACAAGACAATTTCGCTAAGCAAATAGTTAACTTTACTGATACTAGATCTGCTAATGACTGTGTAAAAAACTTTGCTGAGGCAAACAAGATGAGACAAGGAGCCATACAGTTTGGAATCTATAATGAAAAACTCAGATTAGAAAACTTTGACACCCTGTCCCAAATGTATTGGGTAACAGGAACATCCAGTCCTTGGATTACTTCCTATGATATTAAGCAAACAGGAGATAACGCTTATACTATAACGTATCACTGGGGCTTAACAGGTGAAAAGGTGCCCGATACCCAGGTGAAGGTTAAGACCGAGGAGTTTGGAGAATATTATAGAATTTCAGCAATATCATATAACTAAAATATAGGCTACTACTAAAAATATCTGCTACTATTACTAAAACAGTATTTGCTACTATTAAAAAAACAGTATTTACTACTATTAAAAAAACATGCTGCTAACTAGAGTAAAATGCCCCCTGTCTATTTACAGGGGGTATTTTAGTTCATGCTCAAAGTAGCAGCCTTTAATTTATTTGTAAACAATATTATATAAAATGAAAACTACATCATGTAAACAGAAGCTTATTTTGTAATTTCCTTCTCAAAATGCTGATAATCCTTAACGGTATTCCAAATCCCGCCCCACTTCCAGCCATACTTGGTGAACAGCTTATAGCATAAGTCATCTTTACTAATCATACCTAGCTTTATCTGACTTCTATCCACATAAGGTTTAGCTTCCTTGGGTGATACATAATCGCCTTTTACATAAGGATTGATTAGAGGATTAATATCTATGGCCAACCCGTAACTATGATTAGAGAGGTTTTTCGAGCCTGATATTACCCTGAAATTGAAGCAGGAAGTATTATTATCCCTCATAGATGCTATATCATCAGCGTCATACTCATCTATTAACACCATCTTTTCAATGGGATATTTAGCAAGATACAGCTCATAAAAAATATTGGTCAGCTCTTGTGCAACCTCTTTAGCACATATCAATTCCCCTTCATGTACGTTACCATTAAAGTCATAGTGCAGAACCTTGACATACCTCAAATCACTATAAGGTACGTTGCAATCAGTGGGATATGACTTCCCTGTTATTCGGCTTTTTATGGCTTCCGAGAGCTCTTCATAATAAAAGCCTTCTGCAAGCTCTCCCCTATTAAGTTTTATGCCCGCTTGTGATATTCCATTTTTCTGCTCACCCAAAGAGGGTTTCTGTGATAATGCCTCATCCGCTATTGAAGCTTCCTGTTGGGCATTGGAGTTACCCTGTACTGCATTGGTTTCTTCCTGTACTGCATTGGAATCGTTCTGTACTGCATTGGAACCAGCCAGTACTGTATCGGAACCAGCCTGCACTGTATCAGAACCGTCATGTACTGCATCAGGGCTTTCCTGATGTATATTTCCTAGTGAGTTTATTACAGAATTATTAATTGGTGCTTTATCAAATAACTCACCCTTGTCCGCCTCAATAACATATCTTTGTCCACAACTAGATAATAAAAACATGGCAACACAAATAAAGCATATTGCTGTTTTTCTCATTTTAACCCCTTGACCTGAAAATACTTATATTTAATACTTATATTTGTGGTCTACCTTTGGTTTTGTATAAATAATGCTACTTAACAAGGAATTGATAAATAGTTGTGTGATTATACTCCTCTCCAGCTTTTAATATGCCCGACTCAAATTCAGGAGTATTAATAGCATTAGGGAAAAACTGGGTTTCAAGACAAAGGCCTGCATTCTTTTTATAAGGCTTACCGCCTTTACCATTCTCCGTTCCATTTAGGAAGTTTCCGCTGTAGAACTGCACTCCCGGCTTTGTAGTATATACCTTCATTAACCTACCTGAAGCTGGCTCATAAACCTCGCTGCACACCTGGCTGAGATCTCCATTTGTATTGAGTACATAATTATGGTCATAGCCATTTCCTAATACTATCTGTTCATATTTATCACCTATATCAAGTCCAACTTTCTTGAAGGTACTAAAATCCATTGGTGTATTCTCAACACTTCTTAATTCTCCAGTTGGAATAAGTGTCCCATCAACTGGTGTAAACTTATCAGCATTAATCATAAGCTCATGGTTTAGTACATCTCCGCTGTCATGTCCAGCCAAATTGAAATACGCATGATTTGTAAGATTTAGCACTGTATCGCTATCGGAGTGAGCTATGTAGTTTATAGCTAATTTGCCGTCATCTGAAAGAGAATATGTTACCTTTACATCAACAGTTCCAGGATAATTTTCTTCTCCATCCGGACTTACAAGACGCAACTCTAGTGTATTTTCCCCTATTGGCGTACAGTCAAATATCCTTTTATCAAATCCCTTTTTTCCACCGTGAAGGTGATTTGGGCCATCATTAAGATATAGGTTGTACTCCTTATTGTTGAGGCTAAACTTGCCTTTTGCAATTCTGTTTCCAATACGCCCAATCACTGCTCCTAGATAAGCGGTGCTGTTTAAATACTGTTCAGGCTTAGTAAATCCCAAAACAACATCAGCCATATTTCCGTCTCTATCTGGCACGAATATTGAATTAATAATTCCTCCAAGATTGAGTATCTCTACCTTTATACCGATTGCATTAGTAAGCGTATACTTTATAACATCTTCACCCTCAAATGTTTTTCCAATTATCTCTTGGTTAGTCATGTCATCACTCCTATTCCATACTTCATTAATTAAATATATATTATAATTGTACCATACTAGTACATTGCTGAGGATACGGCATACTTTAGTCTTGAGCCTCGTATATTAAATACTATATTATCAAGCGATTTTGGCCCACTCTCTAATGTAACATCTTCACCTCTTACATATATGAAAGCAGCACCATTACTATAAGCAGCAGTACTTTTATCTTAGTTCTCAATCATCTTCCTCCTCTCCCATTATCCAAACACTAAAAGTTATAGTTATTTGATTGTGATTTGGTGCTCCAACTATAACTGTATACTTACCACTTTTGAATTCCTTGTCAGGATAAGTAGTTTTTTCCCCCATCCACGCATTTGCATATGCTATGGCAGCATCTACTGTTTTGGGGTCAATTTTCTGTAAAAGAATTTCTCTTGCCTGTTTTATTCCCTCTGCTTTTAACTCCTTATCCAGCTTATAGTTTGTCCATATTGGTATCTGAAATACTAATAACATGCCTTCTCCACCTGATTTAGCTAACATTTCAGCTGGTCTGCCATCAGCATACATGATGTACTTGTTTTTTGGCAGTATAAAACCATTAATTATCTGTTTGTTTATTCCCTCCACATATGCTGGAACCACTCTTTTGCTTGGGTTTAGAAATAGTACAATCATTTTTGACACTTCACACCTAAGTATTTTATTATTCGCACCAAATACTAGGCCATTATACTTTGCACTGTAAACCCCCTGTATTATGCCTACTGCACTAATGTTTAATATATCCTTCTGCATTGATGCGTCTATATCATTATAGTCCATATATAACGTTGAATAATTTTCTATCTCAATGGGTGTCTTAACTACACCTAATGCTCTTGAAATAATTCGTGCAGTTTCACCCCTTGTTATTGGTCTAGTATAGTTGTCAAACTCACCCTCCTTTACCCAGCCTAGTTCCAGCATCTTTCTAATATATGGACTAGCCCAGTATGTATCCTCCGCAGACTTTGTAATGGTCTTGCCTGCTGCAACCACCATTATTTTAATGAGCTGGTCAACAGTTAAGTTGCTGTTTGGACTAAATTTGCCTTTATATCCTTCTATTATTCCTTTTGAGGATATTTCATCTACAAATTCCTTGTACCAGGCATTTGATGCTACATCTGAGAACTTTCTTGGAGCTGCGCCTAATGTTACAGCCATTGATAGCACCATTGCTACCACTAAAATCATGCTTACTATTTTTTTCATATTGTCATGTCCCTTTCTTATGCTGGTCAAAATATGTTCTGTCATGCTATTAATAACGATTACGAAGTTTTTTACAACAATGTAACCTTTGAATTTTGGGTTTGTTACTTTTCTGCACTATCTATTAATGCAAACTTACCCGGGGATTGAAGTTGTATAAATTCCAATACTATGCAATTTCTGTTATTAATTGTATATAATTATAGTAAAAAAATCAATTATACTCTGGTTAGTGTCCGCTTGTTAACGCCTGAAAAACATTATTTTATGAATTAGTCACCCACTAAAAAGCAATTCTCAAAAGGATTAAGCAAAAAACTACTGCAAAAAAGCAACTTCCCTAATAGAGAGACTTACATTAAAAGTCTTCTATTAGGGAAGTTGCCTTTTTATATCGTTTTTCTTTTAAGCATCAAATTCCATTTTTTCGGGTGGGACCATAAGTCTGGTAGGATCTTTTATGTGCTTTTCGAAGCACTTTAGCGCCCTTGATAAATAGTACCCATCACAAATCCTCTCATCTACTGTAATTTTCACTGTTACAAATATTCTTTTTTGAGGGTTTTGGTCATCATCATGAATGTACCTTGTTTCTTTTTGACCAAGAGCTATAAAGTGTGATACTGTCCCTATTTCATACAGATGATGGTATACTGCGGGTATCCCTAGCGAGCCCATATTAGTAACAAAAGCACTACCGTGAAACGGACTTATTTCCAGAAATGCCTTTGGTGCTAGATTAATCCTGTCCAAGGCCACCAGCACACCACCTAGCTTGGTCGCCATAGCAGTTAAGTTATTCAAAAGTATCTTGAGTATACCGGGCCTGCTTGCTTCCATTTCTTTTTGCTTTTGATTATCATCCTTAATCTTTTCAAATGCAGCAGTATATTTTTCAATAACCTGTGGAAGTGTTTCAGATCTATCAAAATACACTGGCACCAAATACTCCTCAGAATCAGCCTCCAGCTTTGGCTTTGCTATTATATTGATTCTCATATAATCTCTTCCATAGCAGCGGGATCCTACAATAAATCTATTCATCCTTGGATAGCGAGCAAATGTCCTAATCAAGGCAGAATATAAAACCATCTGAAGCGATAGTTTCTTCATTTCATGATGATTTTTTCGTATGAAACTAACTGTGTCTGTAATGTCCAATTCGAAGCAAGAGAGTACCTGTGAATCACATCTTCTCTTCATAAACTTGATGGATGCATTAGCCATTACACCTAGGCTTCTTAGCCTGAACCCATCTTTCCTATCCCCAAATCGTTTTTTTCTATTGTTCTGAATATGTAATTTGGTCTGCATATTTTGGCATCTCCCCTAATATTACCTTAATTACTTCAATTTTTTGATATAAAACAAGTTTTTTTACTATATTTTAACATGAATACTATGCTTATAACAATGTACCTTTCAACATAGTATTAAACAGTTGTTTTGTGATCTGCTATTTATTTGTACATAACACAAAAAAGCCATCCTTTAGCATTACATATTAACATATGTGTGCTAGAGGACGACTAATGACTAAAAAATATTTTTGTTTTCACTTTTTCTAAAACTACTATTAATCTATCATTCTTATTCCATCAATAATATTAGTCTGTGATACCCTGCGTAGTGGCGGTAGTGTTGCAATTACACAGATAGAGATATTAATAATAATTGTGATTAGTATAGGGTTATATGGTATAGTCCAATGCAACATATACCCTTCACTCTGATTCATTAATCTATATATGGCATATGATAATACTAACCCTATAGTCCCTCCCCAAATTGAACTAACTACCCCGTGAAGCAGTCCCTCTAGCCATACATTCTTCCTAAGTTGTGCGTATGTCATCCCTATAGCTCGCATTGTAGAAAACTCTCTAGTCCGAATAATCAGACCAGCACTTATTGAACTAAAAATACTAAATATACATATTAAGGCTAAAATAAATATTGCTCCTATATAAAATCTTCTGACGGTTTCTGATTTTTTTATGCTATCTTTGTAAAGCCTATCATAATTCAATATTTGACTGTTTGGATTATTCTTTAACAGGTCAGCCAATCTACCTTCAATCACATCTCTATCAGCATCGTCCTTTGTATAGATTTCAAACTTTTGATAGTCGGTGCACCCAAACATTTTCTCAAAATCATGGTTATTAAATATAATGCACACATTTTTAGTAGGCCCATCATAATATCCAGGATAATTATTAATTATGCCGCTGACCATAGCCTTAAAATGTTTAGTGTTCCCCGTTACACTATCGTAGGAAAAAAGCTCAATGTTCTCTCCAACTTGACAACTCCCTGCTAAGCCCCCCTGAGTTGCTATTAAAGCATTATAACCATCTTTGGTAAGTACTTGATTCACATCACCCTTACTAGGGGCTAAGGTCTGAATTTTATCATTATCCATCCCCCATACATAACAGGGAACACTTATTTTATCTGGGTCAGAAGAATAGCTATACTCATTCTTTCCTACCGCATCTTCCTTATCACTTATTAAATTAAGAGAACTAAATCTCAATTTATTTACTTTTTCTATACCATCAACTCTCTTAATATTCTCATAATCCTCATCACTAAAGCCTGACATTTTGTGATAGTCTAAAACCCGCAGACCGGCGCTAAAGCTGTTTGGAAGTACATACTGTTGTTCTGTCACCGAATTTGATAAACTAACAAAATATGAGAATACTATAAAAATGATAGTACATAGGCTCATTGAAAATACTGTAACAAAAAATTTTTTCTTGTTTCTAAGTATGTTCCTGTATGCCACAAATCCACTTACTCCAAATAGTTTACCCCAAACAACGTGCCAACGCCTCGGTTTAACTGAGTCCTTTGTAATTTTAAAGCCTGTATTGGATACAGCCACAGTGGGTGAGATTCTACTTGCCATAAAGGCAGGCTTTAATGTACAAAGAAATATTGTAATAATGCCTAATATTGTTGGATAAATGAAGGAATTTATTGATAAAACAAATCTTGCATGTTTAGACATCACATCTGGCATGTAAATAAAAATACCCTTAGCCAATACAGTACCCAATACCAGCCCAAAGGGAAGTGCCATAAGACTCAATATTATGCCCTCCAAAATAACAATACGTCTTATGTGTTTTGGTGCAGCACCTACTGAGCGCAATATACCATAATGTCTAACCCTTTCTACTACCGAAATGTAAAAAATGTTATATACCGATGCCAGGGTTGCTAAAATAATGATGCCAGAAAATATTGCCTTTACTGCAACCATTCCCCTGTCTACATCCTGTCCAAGTGCCTTTAAAAGAACCTGATTGTAAAACACTTGATTATCTGAAGATAGTTTAATTTGCTCCAATATATCTGGAATAGCTTTTCGTACCTTAACTCCATTCTGCAGTTTTATTATACAATCACCTTTATTGGTATTTTCATTGGAAATAAGAGCTGCGTGCTCTAAAATATCTTTGTTTTTATATAACCCACAAACTATATATTGCTTTTTTATATTTCCATTTGACAGAGTGACTGAATCTCCTATTTTTAGTTGATTTCCCTCGTTGTCGCAAATTGAATCGTCAAGCAAAATGTCATTTTCACCTAACGGCATGGCGCCCTCGATCAGCTTAATGCCAAGCATATCTGCAACTTCGTGATTTCCCGACTGGAGTTTCACTGTTGCTTTAGAATCAAGCAAGCTGTAATCTCCTATAGTATCTATTAATCCTGTTTTTTCAACTCTACTATCTTTGCTTATTGTTTCTACCTGTTCCTTGGTTACATTAGTAACTAAAGCATGATATGTAAAGTATTTATCTACAACATAATCGTAGTTGCCCGCAGATATTCCATCTGACATCAAAGAAAATGCTGTTAGTAACATAATTGAAAGTATTATTACGATAACTGTGAATATAGTCCTTTTCTTGTATGCAATGTAGTACTTAGGTATAATTCCAAGGTAGCTTTTCATGCCTTCACCACCCTATCTTGCTTTATCTTCCCATCCCCTATTTCAATAATTCTATTGGCATAATCCGCGATTTTGGCATCATGAGTTATCATGACAAGACTCTGATGGTACTTTTTGACGGACATTTGTAATAAATTCATAACTTCCATACCCGTTGAGGTATCAAGGTTTCCGGTTGGTTCATCTGCAAATAAAATTGAAGGTTTGTTGGCAAGCGCTCTTCCTATAGCAACTCTTTGTTGTTGTCCACCTGACAGCTGATTGGGCAGATGTCTCCGTCTGTCTGATAAGCCTAACATATTAAGAAGCTCTTCTATATATTCTTTATCAACTGGTCTGTTATCTAGAAGTAGAGGAAGTGTAATATTCTCTTCCACGGTTAGCACTGGTACTAAATTATATAATTGAAAAACAAATCCAAAATGTCTTCTTCTAAATACCGATAGTTCTTTCTCAGGCAGCTCATATATATTTGCATTATTTATATTAATGCTACCCGATGTTGGCTTATCTAGTCCCCCTAGCATATGTAACAGAGTACTCTTTCCGGAGCCACTTGGGCCAATAATTGAAACAAATTCTCCTGCTTTTATTGTAATAGAGATATCATTAACTGCTGCGACTGTATTCTCACCTTTTCCGTAGACTTTCACTAGGTTTTCTGCCTTTATCATCTCCATACTTCTACACCTCCTAAATTATACCTAAATTATATAAAGATAACCTTTCAAGAAGGTGAATATTTCTCTTACAACTCTGTAAGATTAATTTGCTAGTGTCACAATAACCGTTGTACCTTTACCCTGGTGGCTTTTTATCTTGATAATTGCACCATGCTTGTCGATTATAAGCTTAGCCAAAGAAAGCCCTATACCTGTAGAGCTTGGATAGCCCATTTTTGCATTCTTTCCTTGATAAAAACGCTCAAATACTTTGGGTATATCCTCTTCACAAATTCCTATACCAGAATCAACTATTTCTACTTTTGTCAGAGTGTCTGTTTTGCTAATTAAAATGCTTATCCTTCCTCCTTTAGGAGTGTATTGAATTGCATTATCAACAATATTATATAGTGCTTCAAATAGCCACTCTGCATCATAATGCAAATATGTACTCTCGGCACTAAAT
>JAEZFR010000202.1 GCA_023417285.1 Bacillota bacterium | reverse complement strand
TCTTTTACTTGAAAGATTAGTCATTTGACGGTAAAATATAAATGCTGATGATACAATGTAGTTATATAGTATAAGCGACTAATGCTTATTTATTAGCATCTACTGTCAGCCTTCATTATATATACGGAGAGATGTCCGAGCTGGCCGAAGGTCTCTGACTCGAAATCAGATATACCCGAAAGGGTATCAAGGGTTCAAATCCCTTTCTCTCCGCCAAGCCTGTAATTCCAACGGACTACAGGCTTTTTTATTTGCTTGAGGTTTGGCCATTTACGGCATTTACTGATTTTCCCGTGACAGAATGTTTGGCCCACTGCATTTTCTGATCATTGATTGGCAAGCATCTCTAGAGCGCCTTATAAAAAAAGCGCCGAAGTAAATTCGACGCTTTTATAAAGTACGGTACATAACCTTATTTCGCTTTAGCTTCCTAACAACAGCGAGAGCTTTTACAAGCAAACCTTTTGCTTTGTCTCTCCCTCTATTTTTCCTATTCCATAGCCATAACAAAATGATTGATACATGCTTGTTATAATTATTGAGTTCAAAAACTCTCTTTCCTCTGAGCTGAGGCCCTTGTCCATAGTGCGCATGAATTGCCTTGTTTTTTCTTTGGCTATAAGCTTTATAGCCTCCCTTGTACCAGCAAGGTCCTTTTCAAGTTTTTCCTTTCCCTGATGAAGGTAATCCTTGATAAGATTTTCAAAGGTTTCTGATGGTTTAGCACTCTCTGACATATTAGCCTCCTGCATAGTAAATTCTATACTAACAAGTGTTTCCAATAAAGTATTTCCTATGCAGTATTGCCTTACCTAAAACATTTTTTATTGCTGTAGGGTATTACTGTTCAGTAATCAAGTTTGACTTAAGAATTTTCTTAACATTTTTCTCAAACTTTGTTCTCGCAAGCATTACCTGATGAGAGCAACCGGTGCATTTTATACGGAAATCAGCTCCTATTCTCAGTATCTCCCACTGCTTACTTCCACAGGGGTGCTGCTTCTTCATCTCCACAATGTCACCAACCGCAAATCTTTCAGGCATATTATCACTCCATGTATTCCCAACTATATTATTTTAAATTATATTGCTTTTAAACTATTTTATTTCAAACTGTATTGCTTTTAACTATGTTGTTCTTAACTAATTATTATGTCTAAAACTGTATTCCAGCATCATCAAAGCCCTGTTTAATAAGCATTCTAATCCTTCTTTCAACTGTCCCTTGCTCATTTGGCTTTGTTTTTGCTACAATTCTCAGATTCATGCTTCTTTCTGCAAAGCTAGTTATACCCAAGAACTCTGGCTTATCAGTCAGCACATCAAATTCTTCCTTAACCTTGTCACACACCGTCTGTGCAATCTGACTTACCTTTTCAATATTAGCAGTGTATGCTATCGGAATATCCACTAAAACCTGCTTGTTATCTCTGGTATGATTGACAACTTTCTTTATCTCACCATTTGGAATAATACAAAGGTCTCCGTTTGCATTCTTCAGCCTTGTAACACGAAGCTCCATATCCTCAACGTTGCCCGTCATATTATCTATTGTGATCAAATCTCCAACAGAATATTGGTCTTCTAAAATAATAAAAAATCCTGAAATAGTATCCTTAATAAAACTCTGAGCACCGAAACCTATTGCTACACCACCGACTCCGGCAGCAGCTAAAACGGATGTCATATTAAAAATATCTACCAATACAAACAATATAGCAGCTATATAAACTGTATACTTGAAAACACTTATTGAAATAGTGCACATAGTGTCTACTCTTTTATCGCTGAGCTTAATCTTAAGTCCTCTTTGCTTATCAAAAACCTTTTTGATAATTCCTGTTCCTATCTTGACAATAAAGCTTGCTATTACAATTACCATTAATATTTTTATAATGACAACTGCTGGCCCATAAAAATCTCCCAATGTTTCGCGCATAAATTCTGTAATCTTATCCATCCTTTGTAGTGTGCCATCCTATTATGCTAGCCACACTTCCTCCTTGTCTAATAGTTTTTTTACTATTTTAACACACAGAAATCATTCTTTCAAATAATGCAAGTTGACCGTCATCTTTTTGCCACATTAATTCAGGATGCCATTGTACTCCTAAGGTAAATGTCTTACGCTCGTTTGTAATCGCCTCAATTATACCATCCTTTGCAGCTGCTGCTATAGTAAATCGTTCAGCTACCGAACTAATTGCCTGATGATGAAATGAGTTTACTCTTATTTCATCTTGCTTAAATATATCGTGCAACATCGACTCTCTTTTTATTCTGATACTATGAGTGGGATACCATTTAGGGGCTTGTTGCATATGTTTGAGAGGAGCTTTTATGCTCTCACTTTGCTGGTATTGTTGGTAAATATCTTGGAAGATTGATCCCCCTGCGGCTATGTTAAGCACTTGACAGCCTCTACAAATACCTAGTATCGGTTTGTCCATATCAAGGCACAGCCTTGCAAGTTTAATCTCCATTGAATCCCGGATAGGCGATATTTCTCCTGCACAAGGCATGTTTTCTTCACCAAAATAACACGCATCAACATCCGGTCCTCCAGATAGAATAATCCCATCACAAATGGAGTAGTATCCTGAAATAACGCTCTCGTTGTCAGTTACAGGAAGCAGGATTGCCAATCCCCCAACCCTTGTAATAGCCTCGTAATAGCCTTCCTTCACAAAGCTCATTGTACCCTGATTATCATATCCACATGTGATACCTATGACAGGCTTTCTCTCACCCACAAAATCCCCCCACTCAAAAACTTATTATTTCTAATTTTCCTGGTGATATATAATAGTTTTCATAAGTGTTGAAAGACAAAACATTAAATGTATTACACTAAAT
>JAEZFR010000280.1 GCA_023417285.1 Bacillota bacterium | reverse complement strand
ATTCTAGCCTCACCGCGCTCAACCTCAACTTCGTAATTTTTATCATTAATTGAAACTATATATTTCATTAAATTAGTCATTCCTTTCTCACCACATTTTGGCGTGGTATTAATTTTCTATAAGCTTTATGGTCTTGAACTGAAGCTCATCAAGAGGAATTTTTGACTCATCACTAACAATTGCCATAATCATAGCAGCAGTTTTTTCATCAACATTTATGAGTTTTAATTCTCCAAAACCAACTGCATCCTTATTTAAAACAGGCTTTTCAGCTTGCTGAACTACAGCCTGAGTCTCTTCCTTGGCTTGTGGCTTTTCACTCTTTTCAGTTGCAGCTAATATCATTGTTAAAACCTTTATACAAAGGCTAATCAATATAAGCGCAGAAAATACTATGCACAACCCAAAGGCAGAAACTATTAAGCTATCTAAAAATCCCATATAGTTAACATTCCTTTCTTTTACAGCATTTTAATCTTATAGCTGGCCTTAACCGCAGTGCTTTCTTCTCTTTCCTTGAAGAACTTTTCAGCTATCTGAGGGAAAAGAATATATGAAAGAACATCCTCATCACTCTTTGCTATACCCTTCAATTTAGCTTTAACTTCATTAAACTCTGGCTTAAGCGTGTCAGCAAATCTCTTTGTGATTGGCTTTTCGTCTCCTAGCACCTTCTTTTGTAATTGCTCATCTATTTCACCAGGAGCCTGACCATATTCGCCTCTCAAATAAGCCTTTATCTCCTTGGATACGCTCTTGTAACGCTCGCCAAGAAGAACGTTAGTTGCAGCCTGTACCCCTACCATCTGGCTCATTGGAGTTACTAGAGGAGGATAACCTAAATCCTTTCTAACTCTAGGAGTTTCCTGTAGTACTTCATCAAGCTTATCTATAGAATTCTGAGACTTCAGCTGCGCAATTAGATTTGATAGCATACCACCAGGAACTTGGTATACAAGTGCATCTGTATCAGTACCCATTACAAATGGATCCATGAGCCCAGATTTTACATACTTCTCCTTAAGAGGTTTAAAGAAATCATTGATATCCTTCATATGTTTTTCATTGAGTCCTGTTTCATAACCCATTTGCTTAAGAGCATAGTTTAAGGTTTCTGTTGATGGCTGAGATGTTCCGCCTGAGAAAGAGGATATTGCTGTATCTATACCATTACAGCCGGCTTCTATTGCCTTCATATATGTAATAGGTCCTAATCCTGTTGTTGAGTGTGTATGAAGGAATACTGGAATCTTTACTGATTCCTTTAGGGCTTTGATAAGGTCATATGCTTCTTTTGGCCCCATAATACCAGCCATATCCTTTACGCATATTGAATGAACGCCCATATTTTCTAATTCTTTGCCCATTTTTGCATATTTTTCAAGAGTATGTATTGGGCTTGTTGTGTAGCTGATAGTACCTTGAGCATGAGCGCCCCTCTTAATGGTTTCGTCTACCGCTACCTGTATGTTTCTATAGTCATTCAAAGCATCAAATATTCTGAAAATGTCCATTCCATTATCCACGGAATGTGCAACAAACTTTCTTACAACATCGTCCGGGTAGTGCTTATAACCAAGGATGTTCTGCCCTCTTAGCAGCATCTGCAGCTTAGAGTTTTTCAGTTTATCCTTTAGCATTCTTAATCTCTTCCATGGATCCTCATTCAAGTATCTAAGACAAGAGTCAAAGGTAGCTCCTCCCCAGCATTCTACAGAATAATAACCTGCTTTGTTAATGGATTCAAGAATGTCCTCAAAATCTGAGAATGGCATTCTTGTTGCAATAAGAGATTGGTTAGCGTCTCTTAACACTGTTTCAGTGATATTAATCTTCACATAGCTCACTTCCTTCTTTATGTATTTTTGTTGCTTATAAAAATTGGGAATAATAACTTTGAATAATACTTTTAAATAACACTTATGGTAATTATAGTACTATTTTCAACATTTTTCGGCAATTTTCACCAATTATATTGTATAATAGCGTTTTAGCCATTTCAAGCCGATTAAATGCCATTATACTGAAATATCAGACTTTTACTTAGGCTAGCTTTAATTTTATCGCGCAAGCTCCTAATTCCAAGTTTTAGCTCCCTTATATTTTATATTAAATAAGAGTTTTTTTTGAAATAAAAAAGCAGAAAACTCACCTAAGTGAGCTTCCCACCCTAGAAGCTGAAAATTCTTGAAAACGAATTAATCGTTCAACCGAAATTTATTAAAATCTATAATTCTTTAGAAAAATATTACTCAGCTATTATTATAATAATGCCTATAGGATTAGTCAATCAAATATAAGTTAATACATTGATAAAACATCACTAAAAATATATTAATTTATTGATAAAATATCACTAAATAAAAAATAAAAGTCGCCGCAAGGTAATTTTACCTGCAACGACTTTACATAATTTATTGTTAAATAAAATATGGTTACATAATAAACTATTCTATTGTGAATGTCTCCATTAAAAATCACAAGATCCAGTAGTTCTTGGGAATGGAATTACATCCCTGATATTGCTGATACCGGTCAAATACATTATCGCTCTTTCAAAGCCTAAGCCAAAGCCTGCATGCTTTGTTCCTCCATACTTTCTGAGCTCTAGATACCACCAATAGTCCTCTTTGTTAAGACCCATTTCAGCCATTCTAGCTTCAAGTATATCAATTCTTTCTTCTCTCTGGCTTCCACCGATAATCTCTCCAACGCCCGGAACAAGCAAGTCCATTGCTGCGACAGTCTTATTGTCATCATTCACCCTCATATAGAAGGCTTTTATTTCTTTTGGATAATCAGTAACAAAAACTGGCTTCTTGAAAATCTGTTCCGTCAAGAAACGTTCATGTTCTGTCTGTAAGTCACAGCCCCATTCAACAGGGTATTCGAATTTGTCTTTATTGTTTTGAAGAATCTCAATAGCTTCAGTGTAGGTAACATGTCCAAAGTCTGAGTTAACTATATTGTTGAGTCTTTCTAATAAGGTCTTGTCAACAAAGCTGTTGAAAAACTCCATTTCTTCGGGAGCATTCTCCAATACGTAATTGATAACATACTTAAGCATATCTTCCGCAAGCATCATATCGTCGTTGAGATCTGCAAATGCTATTTCCGGTTCAATCATCCAGAATTCAGCCGCATGTCTAGCAGTATTAGAGTTTTCTGCTCTAAAGGTTGGACCAAAGGTATATATATTTTTGAATGCAAGCGCATAAGCCTCTCCAGTTAACTGTCCACTAACAGTAAGGCTGGTTTCCTTTCCAAAGAAATCCTGCTCATAGTCAATTGCTCCATCCTTTGTCTTAGGTGGATTATTGGCATCCAAAGTAGAAACCTTAAACATCTGTCCTGCACCCTCACAATCACTTCCTGTGATGATAGGCGTGTGTACATAAACAAAGCCTCTCTCCTCCTGGAAGAATTTATGAATTGCAAAAGCAGCTAATGACCTAATTCTGAATACCGCCGAAAAAGTATTTGTTCTAGGTCTAAGGTGTGCAATAG
>JAEZFR010000257.1 GCA_023417285.1 Bacillota bacterium | reverse complement strand
CAAATCCGTTCAGTGCTTATTTTACTATTTTATCTTGCTCAGTATATTTTCTTGTTCGCTAGGGAACCCTAGGTTCCCTTCGACGAAACATTTCATGTTTCTGAGCACCCTCCTGAAACCGGAAAGGAGAATCCCCTTTTCAATCCCCGAATATAGAAATTTATTCTTTTGGAATTTTTTAGTGTAAACATTCAATCTCAGCATTACCAACACTTCTGCAACACTCTAAAACTTATAAATTCCTATATTAGCAAAAAAGTGCATCGCCATGTATTAGCTAACTAATCCATGGTGTGCACTTTTTAATCTATATATCTTATTCCGCTGTATATGGGAGCAATGCAATGTGTCTTGCTCTCTTAACTGCAACTGTAAGCTGACGCTGATGCTTTGCGCAGTTACCAGAAATTCTTCTAGGAAGAATCTTGCCTCTTTCAGAAACATACTTTCTGATCTTAGCAACGTCTTTGTAATCTATGTCAGTAGCCTTGTCCACGCAGAATGAGCAAACCTTCTTCTTAGCTCTTCTCATTTTCATACCAGTCTTGCTGTCACCCTTATCGTAAGAGTCTCTGTCATTTCTTCTGTTACCCTTTTTGTCCTGTGCCATGTTAAATGCCCTCCCTTCGCACGTCTTTCGAATGTAAAGACGATAATTATATAGTCAGTCTTAAGTTCATTTTTAAGAGATGGTTAGTAGCCACTTTTTAGAAAGGTAGCTCGTCATCATCGTCCATTGGATAGAAGCCATCACCTGCTGGAGCTGGAGCGTCCTGATAGGATCTGCCTCCTGCTGGAGCAGCACTGCCTTCTCCTCTTTTGCTATCAGCAAAATAGGTTTCTTCAGCAACAACCTCTGTCACATAGTGACGTTTTCCTTCGTTATCGTCCCATGTTCTTGTTTGTAATCTTCCGATTATACCAACCTGCTGGCCTTTAGCGAAGTACTTACCACAGAATTCAGCAGTCTTGTCCCAAGCGACTATGTTAAAAAAATCCGCCTGCGCTTCTTTGGTAAAACGTCTATTTACAGCGATTGTAAAGCTGCAAACTGCTGTATTATTCCCACTTGTATAACGTAATTCAGGATCTTTGGTGAGTCTTCCCATCAAGATAACTTTATTCATAATGTTTAGCCTCCCTCTTTAATTAGTCCTTCTTTATTACGATGTACTTGAGAATGCCTTCTGTAATCTTGTAAACTCTTTCTAATTCAGCTGGAAACTCTGGGCTTGATAAGAAATTAACAAGCACGTAGTAACCGTCAACCTTATCATTGATTTCATAAGCCAACTTTCTTTTGCCCCATTCATCAATGCTTTCAAGCTGAGCAGAAGTTTCAATCATAGTCTTGAACTTTTCAACAAGAGCTTTTGTATTTTCTTCTCCAACCTCTGAATCGATTATAAAGATAGTTTCATACTTCTTTAACATTTATAGGTCACCTCCCCTCGGACTATACGGCTCCGCAACAAGAATGCAGAGCAAGGACGTAATATCAATATTTGTATTTGTCACATACAGTTGTTCATTGTACCATACCAGGGTTTATATTTCAAGGAATTCTTTATAAATATTTTCTATAGCGGCTGATTAAAAATCTAAATTGCAGAATGTTAACTATTACCTTTACATTAGATTAAGATTATTATGTAGAAACATCAAAAAAAATTGATTTATCAACCATAATTTGATAATGTTATCATATATTTCAATTTTTTTGAGTTAACTTTCTATTTGAAAGGACATTTGGTATGAGACTAAAGTTAACTATAGCAGTTATTGTGACAGTAATAATAATAGCTTCTATTATTCTTTTGTACCCCTCTATATTCACTAATAATACTGAAAATTCGATGCCCGCTATAAATAGCAATAAGCAACCACTCTATCATTTTATACTTATTGGTCAAAATTCCGATGATCCCTTCTGGACTGATGTTAAAAGTGGTGTCTATAAAGCCTCAGAAGATTTTAATGTAGCAGTCGAATTTAATTGTCCGAGATTTACCAACCTTCAGGAGCAAAAACAGTATTTAGAAATAGCTATTGCCTCGAAAGTGGATGGAATCGCTACCCATGTTCTTGATGAGGCTACGTTTGCTCCATTGATAAATCGAGCTGTAGAAATGGGTATCCCAACTGTTACTGTTGAGACAGATGCCAGGAACAGCAAGAGAATGGCTTTTATCGGAAATAACAGTTACCAGATAGGCTATGAAGAAGGCCAAATGGTTGTATCTGCCTCTTTGGGAAAATCAGATGTTGCATTAATAATGGACAGTTATACCTCCGACATTGGAGATGTTTCTACAAACCTTAGAATCAGCGGATTCAAAGATGCTGTCAAAGAATTTGGTGGCTTAATAGATATAAAGGAAATTAAGGTTTCGGGCATGGGCCTCTTTACGGCAGGAGAGATAACCAATCAGCTTATTGCAAACAATCCAAAAATAGATACTATTATTTGTTCTAGCCCCAAAGATACACTTGGAGTTGCTCAGATGTTAGTTGACCAAAATAAAGTAGGAAAGATTAATGTTATTGGTTACGGTTATCTAACGGAAATTTTTAAGTATATAGAAAAGGGAGTAATCTATGGCTCCATTATAAGTAATCCATATAATATGGGTTACAACAGTATCAAAGCTTTATTCGAGTTAAAGACACAGTACCGCACCTCAGTATATGTCGATACAGGTGTGTATTCTGTAACAAAGCAAAATATATATCAGTACATTAAGCTAAATACTTCTGATGACTAGCATAACTTGGAAGGATAGATTTATGAAAAACCTAATTTCAGGCGTGTTCAAGAACAATAAAATAAGAAAAAAACTAATAGTATATTTTATGATAACCACATTTTTAATGGCCTTGGTTAGCTTCTATACACATTTCAACGCAAGAATGCTCACAAGTCAGATGGATACTATGTTTTCAAGCAATTTTGAGTTGGACGAGTTAAAGGATAGTATGGGTAATGTACAGCTTTATTTAGAAAGTTTCTTAGATACCAAGCACTCTGATAGCCTCAGAAATTTTATAGACAGCAAAACTAAGTTGCAGAAACATAGTGCAACACTGTTAAAAACAGCGGATTACAGTCAAAGTGGTCTTGTAATGAGGGATATAGCCAACATGATTGACAACTATCTTACCAAGGCTGATTCAGCAGTACTGGCAAAACGAGGGAGAGACATATCCAAATACATAGGATATTATAATGAATCAAATAAGCTATATGGCTACATAGAGTTATATATTAACAAACTAAATAATAACCTTTTAAAGGAAAACACCTCCAGGTATCAAGCCGTTTCTAATCGAATCAACTTTATACAAATGTTAAATATATTTATAATTATTGGGGTCGTTTTATTCAATATTATATTCATACTTCTAACAACTTACAAAACGACAAAGCCATTAGTAAAGCTATCTACTGCAGCAAATGAAATATCAAAAGGAAACTTTGATTTTCCAGATGTAAGCGTCTCTACAAATGATGAAATAAGCGTTATGGCTGAAGCCTTCAATAAAATGACTCACAGTATTAGAGACCATATTGACGACCTCCAGGAAAAGGCACAATTAGAGAGTAAGCTAAAAGAACAAGAATTACAAAACCTAACCATGAAAAACCACTTAAGAGAGGCTGAATTGCAAGCCTTACAATCTCAAATAAACCCTCACTTTATATTTAACACACTAAATGCTGGTGCTCAGATTGCAATGATGGAGGGTGCCGATAAAACCTGCTTCTTTGTAGAGAATGTTGCAAATCTATTCCGGTATAACCTTAAAAAGCTGGATAGGCCTGTAACCTTGAGCGAGGAAATAAATAATATCAGTACATATATTTTTATACTAAAGACTCGCTTTGGCGATAGGATAGAGTTTGAACAAAACATACAAACTGATGACTTGGACATGCCGATGCCCTGCATGGTTTTACAGCCAATAGTAGAGAATGCCTTTATTCATGGTATAAGTGACTATGAAGCAGGAGGGCAGATAACGTTATCTGTCTCTACACAAGGCAAATTTCTGCAAGTAATAGTAAGTGACAATGGTGTAGGTATGAGTGAACAGCGTCTGCAAAAACTACTAGGTATAGATGACCAAAACGATACAATTTTAGAAACCAAAGACATTATAAAAGGACATACCACAGGCATAGGTATGAAAAATGTTATCAGCAGACTCAAAATTTTTTATGGAACAGAAGATATCATAAGTATAAAAACTTCCCCTGGTTGTGGCACATCAGTGTGCATTAGTATTCCATTAAGTGCAAAGGAGACGTATTATGTACAAAATGCTCATAGCTGACGATGAACAAATAGTATTGGATTCTCTAAAATACATTATCACAAAAAACTTTAATAATGAGATACAATTGGAAGTAGCCCACTCTGGCAGAGAGGCAATTGAAAAGGCTGAACTGCATGTTCCTGATATAATATTTATGGATATAAATATGCCTGGAATAAATGGAATTGAAGCTATCAGAGAACTTCGCGGTAAGCTTAGGAATGCTATATTTATAATTTTAACTGCATTTGATCAATTTGATTTTGCCAAAGATGCCCTCAAGTTAGGTGTTACAGAGTACTTATTAAAGCCGGTCAACAGGGAAAAAATTGTTTCTACTATCCGTAGAAGTATAGAAAACATAGAAATAGAACGTATTAGGAGAAAGAAGGAACTTGACTTAAAGGAGAAATTTGAGCACATACTTCCAATTCTAGAAAATGGTTTTATATATTCTATGCTTTTTTTCGAGGATAATAGTTGGGAAATATCTAATTATAAGAATATATTTGAAATAGAAGAAGATGCCGGATACATAATGACAATAGAGTTTGCACAAATACTTGAACAGGGAGAGATGATAAACAGAATAGGGCTGAGCATGAA
>JAEZFR010000233.1 GCA_023417285.1 Bacillota bacterium | reverse complement strand
TAATTGTACTGTAATAGTCTCAATTGAATTGTTATGAGAATAGATGTAAGCATAACACATTGCTTGAGCCCAATGCAGAATATTTGAGGATTCTTCAACATGCTCTAGCGAAGCAGCTGTTGTCTTTATTTCATCAATTACAACTTGGTCCTCTTCTATAATAATACCATCTGCTCGGCCCTCTAGCATCAGCTCAAATCCATCTGCTTCAACGCAAAAAGAGAGAGATACCTCTTTCTTGTATGCCTCTCCTCCTGCTTTTTGCAGCTTTTGGTGGAGTTTTATACCGTCAGTCATTCTGCTCAAGCCCGTAAAACGGCTGTCCAGATCGCCCGATCTAAGTACAAACTCCACCAGATTTCTTATTGATATTTTTACTTGTTTATTTGACATTCGTGATTCCTTAAATATTATTCAAAATTTATAGACTGCCATATTTTATCAAATACCTGTTTACTATAGTCCGAATATCTTATATCTGTAACATTAAAATAAACACTATATAGGTAGCCATTTTTATTTATTATATAGCAAATCTCCTTATAATTGTAGTAAGATTTAGGGTTATCAACGTTGTAGATGTATTTCTTTACTGTAGTGCCTTTATCTGAAAGAGTTTCAGATGATTCAAGTTTATAAATTGAAGAACTAAACTTATTAGTTTCAAAGATAGAACAAAGCTCACTGAGGCTCTTTGTAGTTGGCATTACAATCATTTCCATATAAAGACCTTCATTTGAACTGTAGTAGCATACGTCATCTGAGTTGTTATTAATATCATTATCTGGCACCCAAACAGAAGGTAATTTCATTGACCACATATACTTACTATTTGACAATGTCTTAACACTAGAACTTTGCAAATCACCCTGGTCAACAAGTTTCCCAAGTTTTTTTGTATCAGGTTCGGTAAATTTAAAGGAACTGATCATACTCTCAATTTTCTGTTTATCCTCCGAGGTATATGTCTTATCAGACATGGAAGTAATGATATTATACCTATAATTTTTACCTATAAATATATACCATGCATCATGCACCAATTGACCCTTAATGTTATAAGTTAACTCAATTTTCTTTGCATTTACTCCAGATATTTTCATGCTCTGGGGTTGGCTTATCTGTACAAGGCTAGTATTATAAACCTTTTTGAAATAATTCATCTTATCCTCAACTAGGCTATCAAGTGTTGTGGAATTATCATTTGAATACATATATATATCCATATATGTGTCATCATCTTTTGCAAATTCTATTATATTTTTCTTATCTGTATATGTAATGTCATACCATGTAGGCAATACTTCAACAGACCATTTTAAAGTATCACTTTTATAGGTTCTTGTTCCATTACTATTAACAGTTGATAAATCTCTTGTATCTTTATTTGCTGTAAATGAGGTTTTGAAGGAATCCAATAAATTGTCGCAGGTTTGGCTATTAAACACTTTGTTTTCGGCAGAATATGATAGAACATAATAATTATTATTTACCGTGAATATTCTTTCAACACAAGTATACTCATCATTTGAAAAGCTGATTACCCCATATTCCTGATTATTCTTTTTTTTCTTTTCAACCTCATTGAGTGTATACTTTGATACATTTTCTAGTCTATTAGACATAATACTGTCTAAATCCGCATCTTCTTTATTATCAAATATATATATATATAGAACGATATCGTCCTTTGCAGAAGAGTATACCAGTCTTGTATTATCAAAATCTGCTTCCACTAATGTCATATCTTTTGGTTTTGACATACTCCATTTGTAGAAGCTGTCCCCAATTATACTCTTTGTAGTATCTCCAAAAATGTCATTATAATCATCAATTTTATCTTCATCCTTAGATGAAGATGATTGTGACTGATCAAACTTTATTGATTTGATAATTTTATCTATCGTCTTAGTGCTTTTATCATTAAGTAAACAATTTGCTCGCGTTATTATAAAACTATATACATAATCATTAGATTCTATAAAATAGCTATATATAGTAATACCTTTAACGTTTTGAATTATATACTTAAGAGCACTATTACCTGCTATTAAAAGTTTTTCCTGAGATAGTATTTTATCATTGAACTCGGAATTTTTTATATTCTCACTTACTTTTGTCAAAGTTTGCTTATTTTTATTAACAGATAATAATACACTACCATCTACAACTGAGTATGTATTGTCTGATATAAATATCCAATTAAGTGGGATACTGTATGAAACTCCCAATTTATCTGCCTTTATGTTTTTATATTGTCCGCAATCAATCTGAGGTGCGTAATCAACTAATTTACCAACCACATTTGTATTGGGCTCCGTGAATTTAAATGAAGAAATATACTTTTCGGCGTTTGATTTATTTATAGAACTTTTGAATTCCGAATTCTTGATGGTATAAGTAATTTGATACTTGTAATTTTTACCTAAAAATAATGCATCACAAACAACTACATCATATTCTTTATCATTTTTTACATTCATATATATTTTGATGCAACTTTTCCCATTGATTGTTGTTTTCTCAGTTTTAATCAGTTTAACATGGCTGGTATTATAGTCTGACTTATACCGATTCTTTATTATATCTGCCCATTTTTCAAGAGTCATTCCTTTATCAAGAGAAGACATAAATACAAGGAATTGAGCAGCATCCTTTTTTGAAAATGATATGCAGTTTTTTTCTTTTACCAAAGTAGTATAACCACTTGGAGGAGTAATAGAAATACCTAGCTTTGCATTTGAGTAAACAGTAGGTTTTGCAGTTGCTGCACTGGTAGCCCCAAAACTTGAAAAAACAAACGTAAATACCAATAAAAAAGATAATAATTTCCTCATAACACTCTGTCTCCTAATTTAATTATTTTTTTCAGTGACCTGTACCGATATTTTAATTGTTTTACTCTCTCTTTTAATCTCAAGAGCTATTTTGTCATTAGGCTTGATTTTTTTAAAAAATTCATTGTAATCAACAATAGTATTTATAGGTGATGAATTTATCTTGAGTAAAACATCATCCTCCTGGAGTCCGGAAACATCTGCAGGAGAATCATCTTCGATACTATCAATTAACAACCCATTATTTGTTGGTAACCCTATTTCCGCTACAAAGTCCTCTTTGAATATCGCTCCAAGGTATGCCCTTTTTACGTACCCATACTTTTCAAAATTTTCAAGAACATATTTGACAGTATTTATAGGAATAGAAAATCCAATCCCTTCAATGCCTGTACCTGAAAACTTATTTGAGTTTATACCAATGACATGGCCCTTAAGATTAACCAGAGGTCCCCCACTATTACCAGGATTTATGGATGCATCTGTTTGAATCAACCTATAAGAGCTTCCAATACCTCTATTTATGCCACTTACAATACCAATTGATGCTGAGTTCCTAAGTGAAAAAGAAATGGGTGTTCCAATTGCTATTACAGTCTTTCCACTGACTATTTCATCCTCCGTACCCAGCTGTGCTACTGGTAGCTTGGTCTTATTTATTTTGACCACTGCTAAATCAGACTCATAATCTATGTATTGTAACTTTGCCTTATAACCATTACCATCATTTAATACAACAACAATTGTTTTCATATCAGAAACCACATGAGCATTTGTAAGAATACTTCCATCACTCTTTATAATAACTCCTGTTCCGTGAGCTATGTTGCTGCTGCTTATATCCGAACCGCCTGAGTTAATGGTTCCAATTATTCCTACAACCGAAGGGCTTACCTTTTTAATTATCTCTGGAATTATTACATCATTCTGATAGGAGTTTACCTTAATTGTGTTTGTTAAATCGACACTTGCCTCGGCACCAAGGTATTTTGAAAATGAAACTGGATCAACGTACGTCTTACCATTTACCGTGACAGTATTAATATCCTTGATGGGTTTGCCATCAATAACAATACTAACGCTTGCGGCAAAAACCATTGTTAAAGAGTTTATACAAAGTACTAAGACTACAAGCGTAAAGCATAATATCTTTTTCATTATGTGATCCCCCTGTACTTTAGGTATTATTTCATATTTGCTTATAAATGTCAATTAAGTTAAAATAAGCCTTATTTATGAAAAAAAACTGCCCTAACGGATAATTTAATCCATTAAGGCAGATTAACAAGCAATATTATCTAATAACCTTCATGCCGCCCATATATGGCTGCAACGCAACCGGTATATTAATTGAGCCATCTTCATTGAGATTGTTTTCAAGGAATGCTATAAGCATTCTTGGCGGAGCAACGACGGTATTGTTCAAGGTATGAGCAAAGTATTTACCCTCCTGCCCATCAACACGAATCTTAAGACGTCTAGCCTGAGCATCTCCTAAGTTTGAACAGCTTCCAACCTCGAAG
>JAEZFR010000219.1 GCA_023417285.1 Bacillota bacterium | reverse complement strand
TATGTATTGTACAATGCAATTGTATTTTCACCCGGAATGCTGTCAATTATTACTGCTTCACTGTTAGCCCCAATAATACTAACCTTCCTTGTTACAGCACTAGTGTTTTTTACCAAGACAATCTCGGCTGTTTTGTTTTCCATATCTATATTTTTTAAACTACTATATGGAACCTTGATACCCTCATAGCTTGATTTAACCAAGTCAATATTGGCTTTCCTCAATCCAACTGTTTCGTTTAGTCCAGCATCATATATAAATGCAACAACTCTTTTCCCCTCCATGACATTGGAGCTAAAGAAAACTGAAGCCTTTATATTTGCACCATTATCGTTTATTCGTAATGTAACCCCGTCATCAACCATAAGTTGATTTGCCAGCTTTTCATCTACTGTACAAACTATATAATTTTCAAGGTCTTTAATAATCTTTGCTATAGGCTGTCCCTTCTTTGCTTGTGTAATCTGATAATCCCTATTTGTGTTACGAGCCTCAATTTTTTCAAGGTCAGCTACCGTAGCATTTCTAATAAAGTCAGGGGTAAGCAAGCTTTCATATCCATCAACTGCATATGAAACCAACCCAGAATACTTGGTTACTATTTCGCTAATATTGCTGTTAAGCTGGCTTTGCAGTTTTGCCTTCTCATTCTTAAGCTGAGTAATATATTCTTGAGACTTACTACTGCTTCCAAAAATATCTGATTTTCTATATGATATGCTGTCTATAGTGTTTATTGTACTATAGCTATTTACAAGGCTTCCTCTGTCTGTCTGCTTGGATAGCAGTTTAACTTCAGATATTATTTCATTATCAAGCTTCTGAATATCGCTAGAAAAAACATTAATATTTTTTGCCCTAGCAGTTTCGGCCTTTTCAATCTCAAGTTCTTTCTTCTTTAGCTCCTCATAAGTGGATATGGGAACATTCTTTACCACTGTAGCTATTTTAGAAAAAGCTGGTACCTTTTCCCCTTCACTGGCGTCCATAATACAATTACCACTATCGGGAGAAATAATAACTTGCTCATTGCGAACAAAAACACCGTCTACATTAACTACATCTTCAATCCTGCCAATTCTAAGAATATCAGTATCTATACCATTGTTGTACATTATAAACAACAGTGATGGCAAGTATATCAGAAGAAATACCAGTACTATAAGCGTTCCAATTTTAAAGCCTTGTTTCTTAAATGACCCCTTCATCCTTTGTATGCCTCCAGCTTTTATATTTACGCCCTGTTAACCAGCAGTTTTTATGTTAGGCCTTGTCGTCCAACAATTTTTGAACTGCTATCATATTGCCTAGTTTAACATGCTCATACACCAAGCCACCCTGCATGTATGCAATATAGGGAGGCTTTATTGGAGCATCCGCACTTAATTCTATAGATGAGCCTTGTACAAAAGCACCTGCTGCCATAATTACCTGAGAATCATATCCTGGCATATCCCATGGCTGGGGCGTAACATAAGCGTCGACAGGTGAACCCTTTTGAATGCCCTGACAGAAAGCTATCAAGCTTTCGGGATTATTAAATTTCACAGCCTGAATAATATCACTTCTATTTGCATCTATTGCAGGTAATGTCTCATAGCCTAATGATTGCATAAGTGCTGCACAGAACACAGCGCCCTTTAAGCTTTCTGCTACGACATGAGGTGCCATAAACAATCCCTGAAACATAAGTCTGTTATTTCCAAGAGATGCACCCACCTCCTTACCCAAGCCTGGGGAAGTTAACCTATAGGCCGCCTGTTCAACAAGATTTGCTTTGCCGGCAATATATCCACCTGTCAGTGCCAATCCTCCACCCGGATTCTTTATAAGTGAGCCCGCTATAATGTCTGCCCCTACTTCTAATGGTTCTCTTTCTTCAACAAACTCACCGTAGCAGTTATCTACCATAATTATAGCTTCACTATTTACTTCTCGAACTGCTTTAACAATACCTTCAATATCAGATATGGTAAGTGCATCCCTCCATGAATAGCCTCTCGAACGCTGCACCATAACTAGCTTGGTCTTCTTTGCTACTGCCTGCTTAATGCCGATTAAATCGGGCTTCCCACCGTCAAGCAAATCCACCTGCTCATATACAACTCCAAACTCCTTCAAAGAGCCGCAATTCTCTCCCCTGATACCAATAACTTCTTCAAGTGTATCATATGGTTTCCCTGTAACTGCAGTTACCCTGTCTCCCGGCCTCAATATGCCAAATAAACATAGCGAAATCGCCTGTGTCCCTGAAACAATGTGGTGTCTCACCAAAGCATCCTCAGCCTTAAAAACTTGTGCGTAAACACTATCGAGAACCTCTCTGCCCCTGTCATCATATCCATAACCTGTTGTACCATTAAAGTGAGAATCACTCAACTTATTGTCCTGCATTGCCTTGATGACCTTGTACTGATTGAATTCCTTGATGTCATCTATTTTTTGAAATACTCGTTCTGCTTGTTTTTCAGCCTGCATAGCAAGCTCAATCACCCGATCACTTACACCGAAGTTCTGCTTTATATATTCTCTTGTGGCTTGTTTCATTAAGAAGTCCTCTTTCATTCGTTAGTAAAAAGCTTTATCATATTCTCATCGCAATAAGCTTTACATCTTTTCATCTGCAATAAGCATTAACACTTTTCATCTACAAAAAAGCATTACATCTTTTCTTTGTTACAAATATAACATCTAATAAAATTGTAACGCACCTTAAACCTTTATTTCAACTTATTTTTAAAATGAGTTATAATAAATAAAAGAGAATACTTAAGAAAAGCGGTTTTTTGTGGGATAATTTTTTTACTGCTCTGCTAAAATATAATGCATGCTCTGTTAAAATATAATGCATTGCAGATAAATACAACGGGAGAATCTAATGCTAATTGAATATATAGTATGCAAGGATGACGATGGGAGATTGTTGAAGTATGTTCTGAAAAGCAGTATGAATATTTCTACAAGGCTTCTCAACAAACTTAAAGCACAAAATAAAATCAGTTTAAACGGCGTTTCGGTGAAGGTAATAGAAAAGGTTCATGAAGGCGATTTAGTTAGTGTGCAGCTAGAACTTGAAGAAGAAAACGAAGATATAATTCCGCAGGACATTCCACTTAATATAATTTATGAAGACGAGTGCCTGCTAGTATTAAACAAGCAACCGGGTATCGTGGTTCACCCAACTGTATATCATCCTGATGGTACTATAGCAAATGGAATTGTTCACTATCTAAGAAAGCGAGGCATAATAAAGAAAGTACGCCCTGTCAGTAGACTTGACAGAGACACCTCTGGGGTTATTATTTTTGCAAAAAATCAATATGCACAAGAAATGCTAATACAACAAATGCAGCAGGGACATTTTGAAAAGCACTATATAGGTGTAGTTCATGGTATTCCTAACGGAAAGAGCGGTA
>JAEZFR010000197.1 GCA_023417285.1 Bacillota bacterium | reverse complement strand
GACTAGCACCTTGCTCTGATGAGCATACAAAGTTGTAATTCCACCACCATGGTCAATTATAACGTAGTTTCCATACCCTCCGGTATTCCAGCCAGCTACAAGGACCTTACCGCTATTTGCTGCAATAATATTTGCTCCAGAAGGGGCGTTTATATCAATACCATTATGCATCTTTTTTACTTTGTAAATAGGGTGTATTCTATATCCAAAAGGAGAGGATATTTGCTTATACCCAGGTGTTGGCCACTTATACGCTCCTTCAGCATACTTTTTATTTTTCTCAGCAAGTTGATTGATAAGCTTATCTATTACCTCAGACTGTTTAATTAAATCATCTTCAGTTTTTTCCAATTCCTTAAGTCTTTGATTCTGTGCTTCAATCTCGGATTGAACTTTAGCCCTTGATATTTTAAGGTTATCAACCTTTGTTTCAATTTTTTCGAGCTGGTTTTGCTTTTCTGTCAAGGTAAGCAGCTTTTCTTGTTTTTTTGCTTCTGTAGTTTGTTTTCCAAAAGCAATTTCCTTCATGAGCTTCTCGTCATTATCCTTAACAGTCTTCATAATTTGGAGCCTAGATACAAATTCACTCAAACTTTTTGACTCCACAAATACCTCAAGAGAGCTTTTATTCATATTCTGATATAGCACTCTCATTCTCTGTTTGAAGAGCTCATCTTTCTTGTTGTAGTCGGCCTCAATCTGATCAATTTCTTGAATAATTTTATCAATCTCAGTATTGAGAGCCTTGATTTCCTTGGCCTTATTATTAATATTTTGTTGTTCTGCTTTTGTAATCGCTTCTAAATTCTTCTTGCTGCTTTCGTTTTGCTTAATAGTATCCGCGACATTTTTCTTCTCACTTGCAATCTGGTTTATCTGCTTATTAACATCTTTCTGCTGCTGCTTTGCCTCTTCTAAGGTCTTCGCTGATATCGGCACTAAAGCAAATACAAATACATACGCAATTGCTAATGCCACTGAAATTTTTCTTCTCATAAATGACCCCCTGTTTTAGCTTAAGTATAATATTACACCTTTAGATGTTTCCTAATGGACATAATACTGCCGGCCGAACCAATTAGAACACTTATTAATAGATAAAACCCTAGCATTCTACCCCATATACTTTCAAACGAAATCATTGTAAATTCATTGCTAAGCTCCATAATATTACTTGCGAACTTGGGCTCAACCAGACTATAGATATAAGCAACCAAGAAAAACGCAAACAGAGCTCCTATACATCCTATTATAATACCTTCAAATACAAATGGCCACCTAATAAACCAATCTGTAGCACCAATATATTTCATAATATTGATTTCCTTACGTCGTGCAAATACAGTAAGTCTTATTGTATTTGAAATAATAAACAATGATACAATAAGCAAAACGCCAATTAATACAGTGCTGATAATTTTTACCCAATTACCTACTGACTCAATAAAGTCAATTGTCTGTTGAGAATATGTAACATTCTGAACCCCTGACATATTCTCCAAATTTTCTGCTATTTTGTGGCTATTAACCGGATCCTTTATCTGTATTATAAAGGATACATTCATAAAGCTTTCATCATATCCTTCAAGTATATTTCCATTAACATCTTCGACATTGCCTTCATTAAGATATTTCTTTAGCTTCTCAAATGCTTCTTTTTTAGTAACTTTTTTATATGTCTCAATCTCAGGATTATTCTTTATTTCGTACTCTACTGCATCCACTTGCTCATCTGTTAATTCTGGGAGACAAAATGCTTCCATTTGAGGTTGTTTTGCTAAAATATCCAGGTTATGATTTAAATTAACTAATATTAAGTAAAAAATCCCAAATAGTATCAAGGCTGCGGTAATAATACTAATAGATGCTAGTGACATTAATTTATTTCTATATGCATTAGAAAATCCCTCTTTAAGAATATATTTTATACTCCGTATCTTCATCTCCGTAAATCCCTTTCTGCTGATCTCTAACTATTCTGCCTTTGTCAATTGCTATAACTCTTTTCTTCATGGAGTCTACGATACCTTTTTCATGTGTAGCAACAATAACTGTGGTTCCCCTTTGATTAACCTCTGTGAGAAGCTTCATAATTTCCCAGGAGTTTTCAGGGTCAAGATTACCTGTCGGTTCATCTGCAATCAATAGTGCAGGGTTATTAACTAATGATCTTGCAATGGCTACTCTCTGTTGCTCTCCTCCAGAAAGCTGATTTGGATATGCATTTGCCTTACGGCTAAGCCCAACAAGAGCTAACGCCATCGGAACCTGCCTTCTAATTTCCTTCGGAAGGCATTCTGTTATGTGCATTGCAAAAGCAATGTTTTCATATACGGTTTTGTTTGGTAATAATCTAAAATCTTGAAAAACCATTCCTAACCCACGTCTTAAATAAGGTATCTGTTTGGGTTCTAGCGTTGACATTTGAAACCCATTAACAATTACTTCACCCTCACTCACTACTTCTTCATGCATTAAAAGCTTTAAAAGTGTTGACTTTCCAGAACCGCTGGAGCCAACAATAAAAGCGAAATCACCCTTATTAATTTTAAGACTTACGTTTTGAAGTGCTATAGTGCCATTTGGATATTTCTTTGATACATTAACTAATTCTACCACTTTAATTACTCCTTACTAGGTTATTATTACGATTAATTGCATTTTACTAACGTTATTCATAAGCTTTTTGTTATGCAATTAGTGCTTGTTAACCAATTAGCTGCCTGTTATGCAATAAACTACTTGTTATTTGCAAGATATTTCTTGACCAACACAGCAACCTTAAAAATAACAGCGTCATCAAACCGTGTAAGCTCTAGGCCAGTAATTCTTTTTATCTTTTCAAGTCTATAAACCAAAGTATTTCTGTGCACGTATAGCTGTCTAGCAGTTTCACTGACATTTAGATTATTTTCAAAGAATTTTTGGATTGTAAGCATGGTTTCGGCATCAAGGGAATCATCAGAATTCTCCTTAAATACCTCGTCCAAAAATAACTGGCAAAGAGTAGTAGGAATATGATATACCAATCTTCCTATACCAAGGTTGTTATAGTCAAAAATATTTTTTTCATTTTCAAAAATATTACCAATAATCAAGGACATTTGTGCTTCTTTATACGACTTTACTAAATCTTTAACATTATTAACGATTGTTCCGATACCAACGTTTGCTTTAATCATTAACTCAGAATTTAGAGTATCAACAATTATTCTTGCAATTTTGTGAACTTCCTTATAATCATCCTTACTCTTGACTTCTTTTATCAAAACAACATTCTCATTATCAACAACTACAACAAAATCTTTATTTTTGTTAGGGAACAGACTTTCAACAATTTCATGAACATGTACGTCCTTTTCATTGTCTGCCGATATTATAAATGCAATTCTATAAGCAACATAATCAATATGCAGCTCCTTTGATCTTACCAAAATATCTCCAGGAAGAATGTTCTCAACAATAATATTCTTTATAAAGGTATTTTTGTCATACTTCTCATCGTAATAACTCTTGAGATTAATAATATTTAATGTAAAGAGTTCAAGATATTTTAAATCTTCATCAGTACTAGATTGAATAAAGGTTATAAATTCTATCTTATTTTTTACATAGACCTTTTTATATATTTTGCCCTCTGTATGAACCAGCTCATTCTTGTTTTGTAATAAACTCAATACGTTACTGTCAAGCTGGCCTATTAATTGAAAGTTGGAGTGAGCAATAATGACTCCGCTTTCGTCAGTTACTCCAATATCTTTTCCTACAATTTCGCTGTATTTGTCAGATAGTGTCTGAAATAGTTTAACTGACATAAGAACCTCCTAAAGGCTAAAAAGCATATTTTTTATTTTCCCAAAATTATATATTATTATAGAAAATGCCTTAACAACATAATTTAATAAAATTATACACCAATTTATTTTTTTTGACTACTGAGCATATAATAATTCATATAAAATTTATATTTCCAACATAAAAGCGACCATCAAATATCTTGATGGTCGCTAAATATATATTATTTCATACTATTAGTTGATGATTGTACGCTCAGTTTCCTTATCAAACAAGTGAACCTTGTTAGCGTCAAATGCAACCTTAATTGTGTCACCAGTCTTTGTCTTTGAACGAGCATTAACTCTAGCTGTAACCATTGAAGTAGCGCCATCAATTACCATATATAGGTAGGTTTCTGCACCAAGCATTTCAACTAGGTCAACATTAGCTTCAACAATACTATCGTTCATTGATTCTAGATACATAGCTTCATCATGAATGTTTTCAGGTCTAATTCCCATGAAAACTTCTTTGCCAATGTAATCTGTTCCTTCAAGTTTCTTAGCCTTTCCTTCTGGAAGCTTAATATCATTCTTTCCAAATATAAGATGAATATCTCCTCCACGCTTGTCAAGTGTTGCATTTATGAAGTTCATTTGTGGACTTCCGATAAATCCAGCAACGAATACATTACATGGCTTGTCATATAGAGCAGTTGGAGTATCAACCTGCTGGATGTAACCATCCTTCATAACAACAATTCTTGTACCCATTGTCATAGCTTCTGTTTGGTCATGTGTAACATATATGAATGTTGTATTTAGTCTGTTGTGCAATCTTCCGATTTCAGTTCTCATCTGAACTCTGAGCTTAGCATCAAGGTTTGACAAAGGCTCATCCATCAAGAATACCTTTGGTTCACGAACTATAGCACGACCTAACGCAACTCTCTGTCTCTGACCACCTGATAAAGCCTTTGGCTTTCTGTCAAGCAAGTGTTCAATGTCAAGAATCTTAGCAGCTTCTTGAACTCTCTTCTTAATTTCATCCTTTGGAGTCTTTCTGAGTTTTAAGCCGAATGCCATGTTATCGAAAACTGTCATATGCGGATACAGAGCGTAGTTCTGGAAAACCATTGCGATATCTCTGTCTTTTGGCTGAACATCATTTACCAGCCTATCGCCGATATAAACTTCACCTTCGGAAATTTCCTCAAGTCCTGCAACCATTCTTAATGTAGTAGTTTTTCCGCAGCCGGACGGTCCAACAA
>JAEZFR010000176.1 GCA_023417285.1 Bacillota bacterium | reverse complement strand
GTCTGTTTTTTACAAAACGCTTTATCGATATAATCTTGAAGTCCCAGACATTAATTATGTATGCACCCTACAGATGGCAAGAAGATATTTGAATAGGAACGAGTGTAACGGTTATAGCTTGCCCTCACCGTCTTAAAAGCTGTATACAGGAGAGTGCTGATGGACAAAGCTATGTATGGGCAGCGGAGGCGGATAACCCGCAGGATATCAAACCTGACGATCTAATCCTTACGAAAGTGGAAACGGGTGAAACCGATGGAGAGCTGATCGAGATCCTCAGCGGTTTATCTGAGAAGTCATATATCGCTATGCCCGTGTAGTTTTTGACTATGGTTAAATGACGAAAGCAGAGCAAGAACCTCGATATATCCGGGGTTCTTGCTTGTGAGTAAGGTGATCATCTACGTGCCTATACGCAAATCGAGTTAACAATATGCCTTAACTTCAGTAATTCTGTCCTGATTTCATAGATGTTGTCCATAAGCTTATGAATTCCGTTGCCTGTCCATTGTTTATTGACCTGATTTAACGAATCCTCAGCGCAATAGATAACAGGAAAATTTGCTGATTATTTACCTGACAGTAGTGGCCGTTGTTTTAAGTCAATTTTTCTATATAGGTAGATCGATATAACGGCAATCCATGCTTCCAATGTCAATGTATGAATTCGTTCAATAAGTCCAGTTATGAACAACTGGCCAAACATAGAGACTGGAAGCAGCAGTCCAAAAATGGCGATGATGACAGCGCAACACAATGTAAAATTACCGATTGTTTTATAATCAACTGTTTTTCTTAAGCCAAATCCGATACAAAAACCTGAGCCAACTGAACAAATTAACATTATACCCGTGGTCACTAAGTGCATGATATTATCAGGAGTTATCAACAGTCCTAAGAGATGAAGCCTGACTATACAAAGCGAAACAAAAGAGGCTATTTCCGTGAGCAAAAGCAATAAAGCGCCTATAATCACTAAGCTTTTTAATTTCTGTAATCGAAATATAATAAGGACAGTGCATGCAAAGACAATTTGCAGACTCCCGGATATCATTGAAAACAAAAGATTGATATTGGCACCAGGAACCCCAAACCCGGTGAGCTCGCTGATCGTTTGAGTGATATGGTTGTAGCCCCTCCATAGAAAACTTCCTACGATGATAAAAAGAATGTATACCACCACGCCTATCAGTCCGGTAATAGATAGCTTTCGCCATAATCTCATTTCGTTTTTAAAAACCATGTGTTACTCTTTATCGCCCTCCGCGTACCGCACATAATGAAAAGCATCTGTTTATCTACAGATGCCCCAGAGGAATTACTTCTTCGAATTTTTGTCGCTTTTCTTTTTCTTCGTATCCTTGTTTTTCTACATATGAATACCTTCCTATCTTTTTGAATGCAGTTCGAGGGACACCTTATGGCTGTCAGACTTAATATCTTTTACATCTGAATCCGCCAAATCTTTTGCATCCGGTAGAATGACGGGATTTGCTATAATGTTCGGGTTTATTATCCGCTTTTTCCTTGACATATGTATCACCACCTAGAAATTAGTATACCCAATTTTTTAACTATAAGTAAAGTGAGGTGAAATCAATGGCAAGTAACAATAGCGGTAGCAATCAGACGCTGGTTCCCCAGGCTAAACAGATGCTGGACAATATGAAGTATGAGGTTGCCAGTGAATTCAATGTAAACCTTCAGAAGGGTTACAATGGAGATATTACTGCTCGTGATGCCGGCCGGGTTGGGCGGTAACATGGTGAAGAAAATGATTCAGTTTGCTGAAAGCAATATGTCCGGTACTCAAAACACGTCCCGAATGTCTGGCAGCAATTTCAGATCATTTTGAAAGATCATAAAAAAAGAAGAGCGCAAGCTCTTCTTTTTTACCGTAAATATTTCATTTGGTTCATAGAGACAGCATTCCGGAGCTTTACAATAACTTTAATAGAGTCCACTAAGTTAAGGTTTTAAAATCACTTTGATACAGTTATCTTCTTTTTTATCGAATATTCGATAGGCATGCTCTCCTTTATCCAAATCAAGTCGGTGAGTAATAATATCCGTTGCATCGAACTCACCCTTTTTTATCAGACTTAAAATCGGCTCGACATATTCGTGGGCCGGACACTGCCCCATTTTTAGCGTAATATTGCGTGAAAAGAAATCACCAAAGGGGAACATATTGTATCTCGCGCCATAAACGCCGACAAAGGAAACGGTTCCACCTTTTCTTACTGCCTGAGTAGCTATTTCAATTGCAGATTTAGAGCCACCCTGCATTTTAAGAAGTGTCTCGACCATTTCAAACGTAGACATTTTACCATCCATACCGACGCAGTCGATAACAACGTCTGCTCCACCATTCGTAATTTCCTTTATGTATTCCCCGGTGTTGTCATGATCTTCGAAATTTACAATCCCCGCTCCATACTTCTTTGCATGTTCCAGACGATAATTAATATAATCAACGGCGATAACCCTGTCTGCACCTTTTAACGCAGCCCATTTTATCGTCAGAAGCCCCACAGGGCCACAACCTAAAACAACAACTGTGTCGCCTTTTTTTACGCCGCCGTTTTCCACTCCCCAATACGATGTCGGCAAAATATCGGTTAAAAATAAAACCTGCTCGTCTGTTAAATCTTCCGGAACTATTGTTGGACCAACGTTTGCATAAGGGACACGCAGGAATTCGGCCTGGCCGCCGTCGTAGCCGCCAAAAGTATTGCTATATCCAAATATTCCTCCAACTTCACCATTGGGATTCGAATTGTCGCATTGTGACCACAGACCATGCTCACAATACCAACAATGACCACAGGATACCGGAAACGGGACAATTACCCGATCATCTTTTTTTACTTTGTGAACATCTTTACCTGTTTCTAAAACAGTACCCATCGTTTCATGTCCCAGTACAAATCCATAAGGCATATTCGGGATCATTCCATGTATCAAATGCAAATCAGAACCACATATTGCTGTAGACGTTACTTTAACAATAATGTCGTCATCCTTAATAATTTTGGGGTCTTCAACTTCTTTAACTTCTACATTCTTCATTCCAGAATAACAGATGGCTTTCATTTGTGAATATCCTACTTCCTTTTTCCAAATATTATTACCAGTTTTTCATATATTATTTAAACTAAAACGTTATAGATGCAAGACACTTTATAATAACATTTATAATAAAGTGATTTTTCGGTTTTCCATTCGAAGAGGATTTACAGTATAATGCCCACCTACTTCTTTTCATCATATAAGCGAGAAACTTCCATACAGACATCCAAAGAAAGCTTTATACATTCTTCGCTTATATTATCCCAAGTATCGAATCGAGTATGATAATACAATCGAGGATTACGATTTACTCCACAAAACGCACAAGCTTTTATTCCATACCTGGAAAAAGCCTCCGCATCTGTAGCTCCAACAAAAAGAGTTAATTCAGGTAAAGGAATTCCGCAGTTTTTGCCGGCTTCTAAAAGCAAGTCACCAACGGCTTTACTGTTCCTCTGAATACTGTTTTGCCCTCGAGTAAATATCTCTAAGTGCTCAATCTCTCGCATTGTATCCAAAATAATAAATACAGTATCAACCTTTAAGAGTTCTTCCTTATGCCGCCTTGTATAAGCCAGAGAACCACGAATGCCAGCTTCTTCACCCCCCGTAATCAAACAACATACTTCCGTATGTTCAAATCTATAGTTTTTTTCGGCCATATCTTTGAGCAGCCCTATTCCAACAAAGCATCCGGATAGGTTGTCGTTTGCGCCATCAACAACTTGCTTCCAGTTCGTGAAAAATAACAGGGCAATAAAAAATGGAACAAAAGCAATTTCAATAATTCCGATTAGTTTCCAGAATTCAATATCAATAATTCTTGTTCGAAAAGAATTGATTAGTAGCAGTAAATTGAAAACGAGTACAAAAATCATGCCCAGGGTAGAGCCCAAGGATACCGGAATGAGTGTCTTATTCTGTCCATGAAGAACATAGGTCATTTCATACGCAGCGTCTGCATGCCCTCCAAATACGATCCTCCGTTTTACCTCTCCCTTCGGCGACCGTCTTGCGATGATATTAGTTGAGACTGCCTTTGGAAAGAAAAAATCAATAAATCGGCGGTAAAGAAAGGTCTCCATAGTATCCGACAATACTGAAAATACAATTAATACAACACCGATAAATGAAAATACTATGTAATCTGTTATTAGGTTAAGCCAAAACATAAGAACTGAAAAGATATTTAATATGCCGACTACAAGCCTAACCCCCATAAATGCCTTTGGATGCAGCGAAAACTTTTCCTCTTCCACTTGGTCCGCATAATTATTAAGCTCTTTTTCGAAATACTTCTGACATTCATTTTCGGCAATCGATCCTGGGGAACGTTTCTTAAAATTTGTACAAGCGAATTTTATACCGCTGTTAATATAATTCATTGTATCATTGCTAACACCCATTTAGAAAACTCCTTTCAGATACCACTGCCCATATATCTTATAATGTCCATTTTTAAATAACTATTATTTGTCCCTACTTCTTTTAATTTGAATTCCGTATTGTGTGTTCGGCGTACCGAATTCGCTAGCGCTTGTCTGCGTCGAAATCATCATATTTTGTCTAAATCTTTTATATACCGCAGTCTTAATCTATTGTCGATCAACGTTGAGTCAAAGCCGTTGTGCAGACATCAACTTAAATTGTCGATTTCATATCTGTGCACCCTTCAATGGGATTTGTGCATGATTTCTACGGTGCTGATCGTAATTTTTTCTGCACAACTGTTGGGGGTAAAAAAATTAGTTACAATAGGTGAAACAGCTACTATCGGAGAAATAAAAATGTTTCCTTTGATACAGTATTACTTGTTTCGGCTTGGATCGTTACTATAATCGTACTTATTTTTAAAGTGCCTAAAAATAGGATTAGAGAAGCTTGGGTTATTTTCATGTTCAAGCAAGTTCAAGCTTAGCTTTTTGGGTTAGCCGTTGTGAAACTAAGATTAATTAAATTACCCAACAAGGCTTTTCCATTTGCGACTAGAGCATGTTTTTCTTTTGAGTATTTTATATATCCAGCGATATGTGTATTATTCATTTTGCATTTCCCGAAAAACAGAGCCGCTTGACTCAATTCTTATACTACGCTCTTTACTGCACCGGAATAACAATTTTTGAGGTATTATGCGAGAAGTATACAAACATCATTAAGTATACTGGCTGGACGTGGTATTATACTTGGATTACTCTTTTCTTAACATTTTTTATTGCGAGACAGTTCTATCTTTGGTTCTATAAACCTAGAGTAAGCTAACAATCTATGTCCCCCAGGCGGCATGCCTATAGTTCAAATATATACGCAGGAAGGGTAAAAGCCCTGTTTTAAGAAATATTTACGTATTGTGCTGTGTTAAATTGATCAAATAACTTTCAATTATACATGCTTTTAATCCATAGTGTAGTAAAAATATAATGTAACCTCGATTCGAATAGAGACTTTCTAGACGACTTTTGCGAGCAAGCAAACAAAAGAGACTTTGCACATTTAAGGCATCATTTGTGTATTGTCCCTTAATGTATGCTTAGCATCATCTTTATATTCGCGCTATGACGAATATTACTTTGGCTGTCATGAACTTTATTACCTTGGCCGAAACTTGCATCCATTTTTAATTTGGTGTATTATTTTTTCATACAGCAAACGATATTAAGCTTCTTTTTCTTCATTTGATGAACAAGGGTATATGTGGGGGCAACGAAATACGTTCATTATTTGATTGGTTTGATTTCGCGGTTACCTTGGCAAAATGATCATCTACCATAAATTATAAAGATACCTGTTGAGATGACCTTATAACGAAACGCGAATCGATCCTTTTTTGGAAAGGGACAATATGGGCCAAGCCAAATTCACCAATTCAGCTCGCTACAAATGTCTGGAGTATCTGAAAAAGCAATCAGTCGATCTTTATTTGAGTTACTGTGGAATTGAAGAATGTGATCCTGGCCATTATTACGGCCCAATGATAAGAACCGAGTTTTTGCTGCACTTTATAATTAGTGGGAAAGGCTCTTACACAGCGGGTGGAAATACTTATCAGCTTAAAAAGAATCAAGCTTTTTTGATTTATCCGAATGAATCAACATTTTATCAGGCAGATAACGAAGAGCCATGGACTTATATATGGATTGGATTCAATGGCGCCAAAGCGGAAACCTGTCTGAAATACGCCGGCTTTCGAAGAGACAATTTAGTTAATGAATTCTACAATGAAGAGGTTCTGGTAGACTGTGTTAACGGGATGCTATCCGCCAGCCAGCTTACATACGCCAACGACTTAATTCGTGAAGGCTATCTGCTTAAATTCCTAGCAACACTCATACAGGAAAAGCATCCGGTTGAAGACTCTATTAACAACTATGATTATCCGATTCACGTTTATGTTGAGCATGCTATGGAATTTATTGATCATAATTACTTTAACAATATAAGAGTTAATGACATTGCAAACTATATCAGCATTAACAGAAGCCACCTAACAAAAATATTTAAAGCGGTTCTTAACATGTCACCTCAGCAGTATCTTGTTAATTATCGAATCAACAAGGCCTGCGCACTGCTAAAAACCACGACGCATTCTATCAGCACAATTGCGTCAATGGTGGGATATGAAGATCCTCTGACTTTCTCAAAGGTTTTTAAAACATTCCAAGGAGAAAGCCCAAAAAGTTTCCGAGAAGCTCCTGACAGCGTCATTCAAGCCTTTCATAAAGGTGAGTAAATGCACCCTGAAATATCTGCTTTGTGGGGTGCGCGAACAGAAAAAACACCGCACTTGGCGGCGTTTTTCTATGAGGAATCTTTTTCATTGTTCCCATTATGACATTGGTCACTTAACTGCTTTCAAATGAAATACGGCAGATGCGAAGTCTGAACCGCCGCCCGTTAAGTCTTCGTCCCGCAAAACCATGCCCGCATACATAAGCTCGTCACCATAAAACGTGGCATCGCTGCCGTTAATTCTATACGACTGTGCTTCTGTCAGTCCCGTCAAACGCAGCCATTGCATACCCTTATTGGCATAGTTTAGAAATCGGTAGTATCCCACCAAAGCTTCAGTTCTGTCATCGGATACGACCATCCAAGCTGCTTCATTCTCTGAAAATGGACTTTTCAGACGATAGAAATCTCCTCCCATAATGAGTTCACGGTGCTTTTTAACAAAAGCAACCTGGCGTTTAACCTTTTCTATTTCCTCCTCGCTCAACGCATTCAGATCGAGCTCATATCCAAAAACACCAAAATAGGCGACGTTGGCTCTCGTCTCTATGGGTGTCATTCTGCCTACCTGCTGATTGGGCACGTCTGATACATGCGCGCCTAAGCTGCTTATCGGATAAACCAATGACGTTCCGTACTGTATTTTCACTCGTTCTGCGGCATCCGTATTGTCGCTGGTCCAGGTCTGAGGCGCATAAAACAGCATGCCCGGGTCGCTCCGCGCTCCGCCGCTTGCACACGACTCAAACAACACATCGGGAAACTCCGATGTGAGACGCTCATACAAGCTATACACGCCTAAAATATATCGATGAAAAACTTCTCCCTGACGCTCCGAAGGCAATCCGGAAGAATAACACTCTGTGATATACCTGTTCATATCCCATTTGACATAAGAAACCTTTGCTTCACGCAAAACCTTTGACATTAACGTATAAATGTAGTCAACAACCTCTTTACGGGAAAAATCGAGAACATGTTGGTTCCGAGACGGTGACGCAGACCGATCCGGAGTGCTGATAATCCAATCTGGATGAGCACGGTACAAATCGCTGTCTTTGTTAACCATTTCGGGCTCAAACCACAGCCCAAATTTCATGCCCATTGATTCAATTTTCTCAGCCAACCCATTTATTCCGGAAGGAAGCTTCTTTAAGTTTTTGACGTACCAATCTCCTAGTCCCGCCTGGTCGTTGTCTCTAACACCAAACCAGCCGTCATCCAATACAAATAATTCAAGTCCAAGCTCTTTGCCTTTCTTGGCAATTTGAATCAAACGCTCTTCAGTAAAGTTCGCTTCAGTGGTTTCCCAGTTATTGATCAATATTGGACGAACCTTGTCTCTCCAAGCTCCGCGTATCAGCCTGCTTCTGTACAACCGATGGAATGTCTGACTCATGCCGTTAAGACCTTCGTACGAATAAACCATCACCACTTCAGGGG